>JAQSXG010000146.1 GCA_029256785.1 Neobacillus sp. | reverse complement strand
ATTAGGAAGGAGACAACAGCGATAGTTATCGTAATAGCCTTGGACATTCCTTTTTTATCAAAGTAGTAAAACAGAAACGTTAATCCTTGGATTACCATAAGAAACTGGAGGATATACGTTAGGTTAACGATAGCAGCGAACAAGTATGTACCCTCTTCAGGATTCGTGAACATGCTAACTAACAAGGTAACTAGGAAATACCATAATAAACTTTTAGGCAAGCTAATATCCTTAAAGGATTTCCACTTTTCTGCTTTAATACCAAATCTCTTTAACAACGGGAAAGACACCAACTGCATAATAAATACGATTGAGAAGGAAGCAATTACAAATAAAGTTGGGATTAGCGTTTTTATTAGCTTTAATCCCTCTTTAAATTGGTTCATCGCTCGTTCTGTTTCCGCCGGACTGCCGAAGTTTTTTAGCAGTTCAGCAGAGACATTCATCGATTCCTCCATCATAGTAATCATTTCACCGATCATGTCAATTTTAAATAGGACGATGCTGGCAGCATAAATAATGATTAAATTCAGTAAAAAAACTAAGGTTCCAGAAAGTAAAATAGCAAACCTGCTCTTTTTTAATTGAAGAAAGTAACCCATTATCGCTCCAGTAGTTCCATAGAGTAGCGCCAGCGGGACGGACATAATCGAACCGAGTATGAGCGAGAGAAACAGAGAAGCAACTACAAATACAAGAATACTCTTCCCATCATACTTCGCAGCAAAAAATATAAATGGTACCCCTATAAAGAAGGTAAGAAACATACCTAGTAATGGCACATAGATCGTGATTAACAATAGGACCGCAAAGACAGCTAGTAGCACAGCACCCTCTGTAAGTCTTTTGACACTTTTCATTTTTCCACCCCAACTTTTCCACAAAAAACCTATCTCTTAATTTTAGCTAGTTATTAGTAGCTATTCAAGATTTTAGAAAGATAAAATAAAAAGGCAGCAAGGGCGATACCCTCACTGCCTTAAATATTATTTATTCACCAGACACGAATGGTAATAATGCCATTTGACGTGCACGTTTGATAGCAACTGTTAATTTACGCTGATATTTAGCGCTAGTACCAGTTACACGACGTGGTAAAATCTTTCCACGCTCAGAGATGAATTTTTTAAGTAAATCTACATCTTTATAGTCGATGCGAGAAATGCCGTTAGCTGTGAAATAACACACTTTCCGGCGTTTAGCGCGACCGCCTTTACGTCCTCCCATTGCCATGAAATTCCCTCCTTTAGTTTTATTTTATCCGTTCATTAACGTTTTCTAGAATGGAAGGTCGTCGTCAGAGATGTCGATTTGACCATTCCCTGCAAACGGATCCTCGTCCATTCGTTGGAATTTATTATTGTTTTGATTCTGGTTTTGAGCAGGGCGTTGATTCTGATTGTTGCTGTTACCATAAGGAGATCCTTGCGGTTCCCTAGGTGGAGCACCGAAATCGTCACCGCTTCTTCCGCCCCCGCCTGAAGAGCTTTTAGGTTCTAGGAATTGAACACTTTCTGCCAATACCTCTGTCACGTATACACGCTTACCATCTTGTCCTTCGTAGTTACGGGTTTGAACGCGACCGTCAACACCTGCAAGACGGCCCTTCTTCAAATAATTGGCTACATTTTCAGCGGGTTTCCGCCAAACAACACAATTAATGAAGTCGGTTTCCTTTTCACCTTGAGCATTTGTAAATCCGCGATCTACAGCTAAAGTGAAAGTTGCTACCGCTATTCCATTTGCCGTATAGCGCAAATCAGGATCTTTTGTTAAACGGCCAACAAGAATGACACGATTCATCATCAAAATCAACTCCTTCTTCTAGTAATGTTTCATGTGAAACATTTTGTCCCAGAAAAAAATTTATAGTTAAATTAAGCTTCTTCTCTAATTACAAGATGGCGAATGATATCTTCGCTGATTTTTGCAAGACGAGAAAATTCTTGTACTGCATCAGCTGAAGCTTGTGTTTTAGCGATTTGGTAGTATCCGTCGCGGAAATCGTTGATTTCGTATGCAAGACGGCGCTTACCCCAATCTTTTGTTTCAGCAGTTTCCGCACCATTTTCAAGAAGAATTGAGTTAAAACGCTCTACTAGAGATTTTCTAGCTTCATCTTCAATATTTGGGCGGATGATGTACATGATTTCGTACTTATTCATCACAGTCACCTCCTTTTGGTCTAAACGGCCCGGTTTGGGCAAGAAGCAAGTATTCATTACTCACAAGGTAAAATTATAGCATAGCTTTTCTCGAATTGCAATGACATTCACCAATTGCTACTTTTGTCTAGATTAACTCTCCACAAATGTTAAAAGACCCTGCAAATAAAGGCAGGGCCAAAACTCAATGTTCCTTAATTAATAGAATCTATACATTAAATCGGAAGTGGATGACGTCTCCGTCTTTAACGATATATTCTTTACCTTCTAGACGGACTTTCCCTGCTTCTTTTGCAGCATTATAGCTGCCAGCTGCTAATAAATCATCATAAGATACCGTTTCGGCACGGATAAAACCACGTTCGAAATCAGTATGAATGATGCCTGCACATTGTGGTGCCTTCATTCCGGTAATAAATGTCCAAGCGCGAACTTCCTGAACACCAGCTGTGAAATAGGTAGCTAACCCGATTAAGCTATAGGCTGCACGAATCAATTGATCGAGACCAGATTCTTCAATTCCAAGTTCTTCAAGAAACATTTGCTTCTCTTCGCCTTCAAGTTCGGCGATTTCTTCTTCTACCTTTGCACAGATAACAATTACTTCTGCATTCTCTGCAGCAGCAAATTCACGCACCTTTTGTACATATTCATTGTCAGCAGGATTAGCAATCTCATCTTCACTTACATTTGCTACGTAAAGAACGGGCTTTAATGTTAGCAAGTGAAGCATTTTTGCTACTTTCTTTTGTTCTTCCGTAAATTCAACTGCCCGAGCAGGTTTTTCTTGTTCAAAAGCATCACGAAGCATTGATAGTACTTCAAATTCTGCTACAGCATCCTTATCCTTCTGTTTGGATAATTTTTCAACACGGCCAATTCGTTTTTCAACTGACTCCATATCAGCAAGGATCAACTCAAGATTAATAACTTCAATATCAGAAATTGGATCAACCTTTCCTGATACATGAGTAATATTCTCGTCTGCAAAGCAGCGGACAACATGACAAATGGCATCTACTTGACGGATATGTGAAAGGAATTTATTACCTAAACCTTCACCTTTACTTGCACCCTTAACAATCCCTGCAATATCCGTAAATTCAAATGCAGTTGGAACGGTTTTTTTTGGTTGAACAAGTTCTGTCAATTTTGTTAAACGGTGGTCCGGTACTTCTACAATTCCTACGTTTGGATCAATTGTACAGAATGGATAGTTTGCAGATTCCGCACCTGCTTGTGTAATTGCGTTAAATAAAGTAGATTTACCCACGTTCGGTAACCCTACGATTCCAGCTGTCAAAGCCATTTCTTTCACTCCTCAATAAATCAATCTATTTTAATAAAAATAAGTCCATTAGTAATAAAAGCCTCTCACAATTATAGGCATTCGAGGCTAAAAAGACAAGACATACAAAAACTGGTGCCAACCTAGGCACCAGTTAGTTTACTTTTTCGATATTTACCAAGCAGTCATACAATGTACTGCCGAGGCCGTTGTCGGATTCTCCGCTTGAAGTTAGGTTATTAACGGGTCCGCCAAATTTTTTCCAAATTCCTTCATCAATATTAATTGTATTTGGATGTGATTTTGACAGTATAGTCAAATACCCTCTTACGTCACCGCGTTCATTCCATACCCTAACTACATCATCTTCCTGCAGTTGCATCTTTTTTGCAATATCTTCGGATACTTCCACCCGCAATTTGGGTTCTTTTTTTAATAGATGATAGTTTTGTGAATGGTTCGACCTCATTGGATGGATCGTTAATAAACTATATGGATACTTCTTTGCAAGCTCAGGATTTCTCCATTTTGATTCCTGTGGTACAGCTAGTTCCAAACGACCATGTTCACTAGTAAATTCAAATTTACCTGATGGCGTTTTAAACTGACGATCCAGCCATGGTATGGGCTTAACCGGTAGTTCCAAGGTATGTTGTTCCTTGAGCATTTCTAACGTTAGACCTTTCTCAGATAAAGATTTAAGTGTCATGTTAAGCCATTCTTCTCTAGAAAAATTAAAATCCTCACCAAAGCCGAGCCGTTCTGCTAATTGTGTCCAAATCCATAAATCTGGCTTTGCCTCACCAGGTGCAGAGACAAGCTTTGGTCCATAATTCACGTAGTGATGGTACATTGAAGAATAATAAATATCTTCTTCTTCAAATACAGTCGTCGCTGGTAATACATAATCAGCTAAGCGGGCTGTGTCCGTCATAAATTGGTCAATGACAACAAGCGTTTCGACTGAAGAAAAAGCCTGCTGGACTACGCTTGAGTCTGGAACTTGGGTAACTGGATTTCCGCAGGTCACGATAATCATTTTAATTTCCGGATCGATTGTCGCTAGTATTTCCTCTGCTTGCTTCATTATCGAAAATTGGCGGTGGTTTTCCCGACGGTCATTGAGTGTCAAATTTCCAATATCAAAACTTTGTCCAACCTGAAGATTAGCATAATTAGCCCCACCACCAGCAATGCCAACATTGCCGCTGACGGCAACTAGCGCATCAATGAAACGTATGGTGTTTCCACCGTTTTGATATCTTTGCAAGCCAAGACCCATGAAGGTAGCTGTTGGTTTATCTGCAAACACCTGTGCTAACATGGTGATTTTCCCCATTGGAACCTCTGTCATTTCACTTACTTTTTCTATTGTAATCCCTTCAAGCAGTTCCATCACATCGGTAAATCCAGTTGAAGAATTATTAATAAATTCAAGGTCTTCGAGCCCTAAGCGAAGGATTTCCTTGATTACTCCTGCAGCTAATAATCCGTCCAAACCAGGTTTCACGGTAATATGTTCATCTGCAATTTTAGCCGTTGCATTAAATAAAGGATCAATGACAATGAGTTTCGCTCCCTTTTTCTTTGCTTCGAGCAGATTTTCATAAAAATGCATATTTGTACGCGCAACATTACGTCCCCAAATAATAATATTCTTACTGTTAATAACATCCTGTGGTTCATGGCTGTAGGCATCACCGAAATCCCACTTTTGTGCTTCAATGCCCGCCCCCCAGCATAGGGATCCATAAAGTTCAGTTACACCGCCATAGCAGTTAAAGAAGCGCTGGTCGAGATTTTTTAAAATACCATTATTCGCATAATCATGGCTATGGAGAACAGACGTCGTTCCGACCTGTTCTTTAAGTTGCTTCATTTTTAAAGCTATTTCATCAAGTGCCTGATTCCAGGAAATTTGCTGAAACTCTCCGTTCACTTTTTTTAATGGAGTAGTAAGTCTCTCTGATGAATTTGTTCTTACCTCGAGCATTCGGCCTCTACCGCAAATCTTTCCCTTTGTAATCGGGTGTGAAGGGTCTCCGTCTACTTTTATTACTCTGTCATCTTCAACAGTTACGTGAAATCCACAGCTATCCCAACAATTTAGTGGACATGCTGATTTCATAATACTAGCCAAATACCCCACCCCCAACCTTTCTACTTATCAGCTTTTTCTCAATAGATTAATCTATTTTATCAAAAAAGAAAAGCATGAAACATTACTCTTCATGCTTTACCAGAATCTTTTTCATTTTCCTTGAAAATTCACGTCTTGGTATAAGAACGCTATGTTCGCAGCCTTCACATTTAATGCGAATATCCATCCCCATCCGAATAATTTTCCAGCGATTGGTTCCACAGGGATGCTGCTTTTTCATCTCAACTACATCGTTAAGTGCATATTCCTTTTCTTCCATAATAGTCACCCCTCTTTTATACGCCTTTTGATGGACTAGTTTCCTTTGAGTACATTACAAGCCTTGGGTATGGTATTTCGATTCCCTGTTCATCTAGCTGTTGTTTAAGCTCTTTTCTAATTTTTCTTGCAGCTCCAAAGTGCTTCATTGGTAAGGTCTCTATACTTATCCTCATGATTACTTCTGAGGCACCGAAGGTTTGAATCCCTAATAATTCAGGAGGTTTCACCAATTCTTCGTATTCCATCTTACCAATAATTTCCTGTATCACTTTTTCCACCCTATCAATATCTTCTTCATAGGCAACTCCAATATCGATGACAGCAACACTGTTATTTAGTGAAAAGTTGGTCACCTGCATAATGCTTCCATTGGGTAAAATATGAAGTTCTCCGGTCCATTGTTTCAGTTTGGTTGTTCTCAATCCAATTTCCTCAACTGTCCCCTCAAACTGATCTACACGAATATGGTCACCTACAGAAAACTGATCCTCAAAAATAATGAAGAATCCAGAAATAACATCTTTCACAAGGCTTTGTGCTCCAAAACCAACCGCTAATCCAACCACTCCAGCACCTGCTATTAAAGCTTTCACATCAATGGTTAGCACGGAGAGAATCATCATTATTGATATAAAGTAAATAACATAAGTTAGTACATTATTAAGTAGCTTCGATAACGTTTCTTCACGCCGTTCTGAGGATTTAATTATTGAATGTGTATGTGATCTTAACTTGAATACATTATGGATAGCAACTTTTCCAATTCGAATGATTATATTGGTAATAATGAGTATGGCAATAATTTTTAGTGCCCCTTCTCCAATTGCCATCCATGTGTCTTCGTTTTGCAATTTATTATTGAAACTTTGGATAATTCTCTCTATAGAACTCATAAAAAACACCTTTCTTAGTGCATCTTTTCCATACACCTAATTATAACTAATAGTCCTTGTATATATAGTAGTGTGATTTCCTTCCTTTTTCAAATAGAATATCTTTCTACCTGTGTATAGATTTTCGAAATTTTCCGTATACTGTTAAAAAGACATAAGATGTGGGAAATTGAAGGAGTGGACTGAATGAATTTAAGACCAAAACTCTTTGATAGGAAGTCTAATACACGGATAATTCATGATGATCTTCAGGCATCTGAAAGTCTAGCTGAGGAACTGCTTTCATATACTTCAAATTTGCTAAGCCGTCCTATTGTTTTCGTTTGTATTGGTACTGATCGCTCCACTGGAGATTCATTAGGGCCGCTTGTTGGAACCTTACTGGAGGAAAAAAAAATTAACTCTTTTCACGTGTATGGAACCTTAGATGAACCAATACATGCAGTTAATCTCGAAGAAAAACTAGTGGAGATCTCTGCCAAACATCATGATCCCTACATAATTGGTATTGATGCCTGTTTAGGCAGATTAAAAAGTGTAGGAGTTATTCAAGTTGGAGATGGACCTGTCCGGCCAGGTGCTGGAGTAAATAAGGAACTTCCTGCCGTGGGGAATATCCATATTACTGGTATTGTTAATGTAAGTGGATTTATGGAATTCTTTGTTTTACAAAATACCCGGCTCAATCTAGTCATGAAAATGGCCAAAACGATTTCAAATGGCATTTATCAGGCAAGCCTCTTGCATCCTAAAAATCGGTGGCAAGAACTTAATCAAGATAAGGAACATAAACATACAAATTAAAATAGAGCAATCGATAATTAGGCGGTTGCTCTATTTCATTCCATTTATTGTAAGCAAGTTAAATGAATTGTTGATACAAGTATAGGATTGTTACAATTACCCCTGTTACTAAAATTCCTGGAAGGAGATTGGCTACCTTTATCTTAATAATACCTAGCAGATTTAAGCCAATAGCTACTATCATTACTCCACCTGTTGCTGTCATTTCTGCAATAAATTGGTCCATTAGAATTTGCGGCACAAAACGGTCAATCTGAGTTGCAAAAAGAGCAATTAGTCCCTGATAGAGAATTACTGGTAGGGCTGAAAATAAAACACCTACCCCTAGAGTTGTGGTTAAAATGACTGATGTAAAACCATCAATGATCGATTTCGTATATAGTACCGAATGATCTCCGCGGATCCCACTATCAAGGGCACCGATGATTGCCATTGCTCCAATCACAAATATTAGCGTAGCCGTTACGAAACCCTCTGAAAGACTTCTATTTCCGCTCCCGCCCAATTTCGTCTCTAGCCATTTACCTAACTGATTTAGTTTCTCGTCTAGTTGCATCCATTCCCCAATAACAGCACCAATCACCAAACTTAAAATGACGATTAGGAAATTCTCACTTTTCAATCCCATTTGCAATCCAAGGACGAGGACCGATAACCCGATTGCATACATGACTGTCACTTTCATCCCTTCAGGAATTCGGCTGAGACGTGATCCTAGTAGTGTACCAATAATTATTAATAAGCCATTAACAATCGTCCCTAATAAGAACATTCTTTATCCACCATTCTTCGATTCTCGAAATTTTTAATACTATTAAACTATCATGATTCACTTTCCCTATAAAGACATTTTTCAAAAAAACACAAGCAAAAAAATAAACCATCCCTTTGATGGTTTAAAGTGTGTCTTCCTGACCGAGCATTTCTAATATCCGCTCTAAATCGTCTTTTGAGAAAAATTCAATTTCAATTTTCCCTTTGTTTTTGGATTGTTTAATGTTCACCGTTGTTCCAAACCGCTCACGGAGAGAGTGTTCACGTTCTTGTAGAAAGATATCCTTTTTCTTCTCGGGCTTTTTTGTTTCACGTGGAACATTTTCATTTACTTGTTGGATCAGTTTTTCTAATTGACGAACATTTAAGGATTCATTGATAATTTTATCAACCATTGCTGGCAATTTAGCTTTTTGACGAAGACCTAATAATGCTCGGCCATGTCCCATTGAAATCTTACCCGTTGAGATCAACTCTTGAATTTTAACTGGCAGTGAGAGTAAGCGGATATGATTGGCAACATGCGGCCGGCTTTTTCCTAACCGTTTGGCTACTTCTTCTTGTGTTAGCTTTAGCTTTTCCATTAATGTCTGGTAAGCTAATCCCTCTTCAATTGGATTTAAATCCTCCCTTTGAAGGTTTTCTAGGACAGCTAATTCCATCATTTGCTGTTCTGTTAGCTCTCTTACAACAGCAGGAATGGACTTTAGCCCTGCCGCTTTTGAGGCACGGAAACGTCTTTCTCCCACCACAATTTCATAGCCTTTAATACTTTTTCTTACAACAATTGGCTGCAGAATCCCATGTTCTAGAATAGATTCCTTTAATTCATTGATGGCCTCTTGTTCGAAGGTTTTCCGTGGCTGATAGGGGTTGGGCCGCAATTCTTTTATATTTATCTCTTGGACTGTCTCTTCTTTTGCGGCTTCGATAGTATTAAAAAATGCATTTAAGCCTTTCTTTCCTAAACCTTTAGCCATTTGAGACCACTTCCTTTGCTAAATCTAAATATACTTCTGCCCCACGAGATCTGGAATCATAGGTAATGATTGGTTCCCCATGGCTTGGAGCCTCACTTAGACGTACGTTTCTTGGAATAATGGTTTTATACACCTTATCTTGGAAGTATTTCTTTACTTCTTCAATTACTTGAATACCTAAATTTGTCCGTGCATCTAGCATTGTTAATAAAACACCCTCAATTTTCAAGTCTTGATTTAAGTGCTTTTGAACGAGGCGTACCGTATTTAACAATTGGCTCAAGCCCTCTAAGGCATAATACTCACACTGGAC
>JAQSXG010000145.1 GCA_029256785.1 Neobacillus sp. | reverse complement strand
TTTTCGAAATTATCCGATAATGTAAGAAGGAATAGAAGATGTTTGATATAGTATTTATAGACTATCATTTATTAGTAATGTCTCTATTTCTAGAAATTTTGGGGAGTGATAAAAATGGGAAGATTGGTTCATTTTGAAATTCATGTCAGTGACATGGATCGGGCAAAAAAGTTTTATGGTGAGGTATTTGGATGGTCGTTTCAGGATTGGACGGAATATGCAGGGATGCCTTACTTTGGTGCGGTGACAGGTGATGAGAATGAACTTGGAATAAATGGTGCCTTAATGCAACGTCAAAGTGCTCCTCCGGAAGCAAACCAGGCTTTAAATGGATTTGCTTGTACAATGGGCGTGGAGAATTACGATGCTACAGAAGCTAAAATTATTGAGCAAGGTGGAAAGGTTGCATTGCCTAAGTATGCCCTGCCAGGAATGGCGTGGCAAGGATACTATATTGATACCGAAGGAAATACATTCGGAATTCATCAACCTGATGAGAATGCAAAGTAGAATCAGTAGTAGGTGAATACCATGAATGCAATTGATCCGGCAAATATGCTTGAAAAAGTACGTAATATCTGCCAAGAGCTGCCAGAGGCAACTGAGATTATCGATGGTTTTGGTCACAACACGTTTAAAATCAATGGAAAATCATTCGTTATATCAGGAGAAAATGAAAAAGGATTCAGTCTTTCGTTTAAATCAAATCGGGAAACCCAAGAAATCCTGCTACAGAAAGAATATTTTTATAAAACCCCATATATCGGGCATCACGGCTGGGTATCTATCCAGAATCCTGCTGAGGAAAATTGGGTTGAAATGACCGGCCTCATTCAAGAAGCTTACTTGCGTGCAGCACCGAAACGTATGGTGAAGAAATGGAATGAGTTACATAAGAAGTAAAAAAGGGTGGAGGAGTCCGCCTTTCTTTTTTTACGCAAAGCAGCGTAAGGCTTTAGTTTTTAGATATGGCGATATGCATGGTACACTTGAATCATAATAGAAAAAAATCAACAGGTGATAATATGATACATACCTATTCAGGTGAAACCATCCATTTTGATATAAAATACAAAAACCGCTCATCCATTGCCATATACATTGATAGTTATGGGAATATTGAAGTTCATGCACCGAAAGGGATATCGGATGAAGCTGTTCTGAAACTTATAGAGGATAAATGGGATTTGATTCAGCAGAAGACAAAAGAGAAGAAGGATAGATTGCTTGGGCCACAGAAAAAAGTCTATGATCCCGGTGAGAGCTTTCTTTATTTAGGCAGAAACTATCCGATAGAAATCCATCAAGGTGATAATATTTCACAGGATCATGCCGTGTTTAAGGATGAAGCACTGCATTTATATGTAAAACAACCTGAGGATGAGAAATTACAACAAGCCTTAAAACGGTTTTATTACCAGCAATGCAAAGCCTTAGTCGAGAAGAGTATTTCGGTGTATCAAAGTAATTTTAAAACAAAACCGCGGTCAATCCGTATTTCTGATAGCAAAACAACTTGGGGGACCTGTGATTCAAGACTTCAGTTAACCTTTAATTGGAAATTGGCGATGGCACCGCCAAGAGTAATTGATTACGTAGTGGTTCATGAAATGTGCCATATGGTCCATCTGAATCATGATCGCTCGTTCTGGCGTCTAGTTGGAAAACTAATGCCCGACTACAAGGAACATGAGAAATGGTTAGAACAATCAAGCTGGAAAATGACGGTTTAGCTCGCAAGGATTTTTTTATATAAAAATTACTATTAAATATTTACAAATTAATGAAAAATTGAGATAATGAAGGAAATTTTGAAGGGGGAAAGTAAGTTTATGGAACCAACTAATTGCTAATATTAATTTGATTTTAAAATTAATATCGATTTTGTAAAGAGTGTTTAATTACCTATTTTTATAGGTTTATTTGTCATGCTCTTTATGGAATTACGGCAATTTAGAAGGTAACTTACTTTACTGAAATCAAAATTCATTTATTTGAAGAACTCTGCGTTTTGTAAATGCAGATTAATAGGCATAATTATGTGCTTTTTTACCATGCGCATTTTGTCTAGCACACTTCGAGTAAAATAAATTATTGATTATAAAGACTGTAGGAAGATTCTCTTCTTATAGTCTTTTTTATTTTACAAATAAATAGTAATGCAGGTTCTTCTTTGCCCTGTCCATAAAGAGCGATATAAATTATGGCGGAAAGAAGGAGATTTTATGTTAGAAATGAAATTACATGGCGTGAAAAAATTTATGGAAGCCACCCTTGTGGTTAAAAATATATCGTTTGAAGCCTATGAAGGGGATAAGATTGGTATCGTTGGGGCCAACGGAAGTGGAAAGAGCACCATACTAAAACTAATAGCAGGAATTGAGCAAATGCATTATTATCCTGGTTACCCGCAAACCTCAAGCCCTGGATATGATGAAGGATTAATTAATCTACCTAAAGGGGCAACAAAGGCATATCTTGAACAATCGCCTGTTTATCCGGAAGGCTTAAAAGTCATCGATGTCCTAAACTTGGCGTTTGAAGAAATTGGGACTATCGAGATACAAATGCGTGAATTAGAAGAGCAAATGAAAACGGTGGAAGACTCTGCTCTGGAAAAGGCATTAAATAAATATAGTGATCTTGTTCAAGTATTTGAGGTAAAAGGTGGGTACGAACGAGAGGAGAAGTTAGGCAAGGTCTGCACAGGGCTGAATTTTAACGATAGCTTTTTAAATAAAGACTTTGATTTGCTCAGCGGCGGAGAAAAAACAACGGTGGTATTAGGAAAGCTACTAATTCATAATCCAGATATTTTGTTACTTGATGAGCCAACCAATCACTTAGATATGGAGGCAATTGAATGGCTGGAAGGATATCTTAAAAGCTATAAGGGAATTGTCATTATCGCATCCCATGACCGTTACTTTCTGGATAATGTCGTCAATAAAATTGTGGAAATCGAGGATATGGAATCCATCTCCTATAAAGGAAACTATTCTTCGTTTGTCAGTCAAAAAGAAGAAAATATGCGAATTCAATATGAGCATTTTCGTGAGCAACAGAAAAAGGTAAATAATATGGAAACTCAGGTGAAAAGTTTGAGAGACTGGGCAATGAGGGCTGATAATAATAAGTTCTTTAGAAGAGCAGCTAGTATTCAGAAAAAGCTCGATAAGATGGATCGGATTGATAAACCCGTTTTTGAGAGGAGAAATATGAGACTTGATCTCAAAGTGGCTGAACGCTCCGGTAAAGAAACAATTAAGGCAATTGGACTCTCCAAACGTTACCGGGATAAGCTGATTTTTGAGAATACAGATTTACTGATTCAATATGGTGAAAGAGTAGGAGTGGTTGGACCTAATGGCAGCGGGAAGACCACTTTCTTAAAGATGCTACTAGGGGAAGAACAACCTGATAATGGAGTGGTGGAATTAGGCGCAAACGTTATGGCAGCTTATTTACCGCAGAAAATTTCCTTTAAGGATGAAGAGCTCACGGTGCTTGAAACGTTTAGGAAAGATATTTCTATCCTAGAAGGGAAAGCACGTGAGTATCTGGCAAAGTTTATGTTTTATAAAAAGAGTCCCTTCAAAAAGGTCAAGTTTCTGTCTGGAGGAGAGCGAATCAGACTAAAACTAGCCATGCTTTTATACCAGGATATCAATTTATTACTCCTCGATGAGCCGACGAATCATCTTGATATTGATTCGATCGAAACACTTGAGGAAGCACTCGAAGACTTTAAAGGTACGATTTTCTTTATCTCTCATGACCGATATTTTATCAATAAAATTGCAGAGAGAGTGATTGCTGTTGAGGACTTTACGTTCCGTAGTTATCCTGGGAATTATGATGATTATAAAAGTGAAAAGCAAAGAGTATGTCAAAGGGAAACCATCGTGATAGTTGAAAAAACTGAAAACGACAAGAAACAAAAAAAGGAGATTGAAGTTACTCAGGAAGCAGAAATGGAGACAGCTTTAGCAAGAATCGAATTTCTAGAAATTGAAATTAAAGAGTTAGAAAGTGCCATGAGTAACAATGAGCTAGAATATGAAGATCTTAATAAACTTTATTGCAGGAAAATAGACTTAAATAAAGAACTGGATTCAGTTATGGAAAAGTGGTTAAGTCTTTAGTTAAAAACAAAATCGGTGCCTGACCCCCCCTGTATTAATGCTTTACTGCACTGGGGGTCAGGCACCAGTATTTTAAAAACTGTGTTTCTACTATCACGAGATAACCATATATATAGGAGTAAAAGCTAACAGGAGTCGAGGATTCTTGGAAAAACAAAATAGCAGTTTTAGATGGGTTGTTTTTGCTTCTGTGTTGTTTACTTATTTTTTGATGGCGAGTCAACGAACTGCCCCGGGTTTGATTACAGACCAAGTTATGAGGGATTTTAGTGTAACGGCATCAACGATTGGGTTACTAACAAGTATTCAATTTATTGTATATACGGGTTTGCAAATTCCAATGGGGATAATGGCTGATCGCTATGGACCCAATTTCTTTTTAATCATAGGTGCAATACTAACAGGTATAGGAACTATTGTTTATAGTATTGGTACACATGAGGTCGTTCTGTTTTTGGCCAGATTACTAACGGGGACAGGGGATGCGACCATCTGGGTCAATATGATGTTGATATTGGGACAATGGTTTAAAGTGAAGGAATTTGTTCGATTAGTTGGCCTAGCTGGAATGACCGGAAGTCTTGGTTTCTTGCTGGCAACAGTCCCTTTCTCCTCATGGATTGATTTACTTGGTTGGCGGGCAGCATTCTTTTCTGCAGGACTTGTTCTTTGCCTATGTGGGATACTACTATATTTTGTTCTTATAAAAAAGCCAAAACAAATATTTCTTAACGAGACGGTATCTGTTAAAAATGAGGTACAACACGAAAAAATGTGGGTTTTACTAAAAAGAATATTTTCCACTCGGCAGGCATGGGCTTTATTCTTTTGTCATTTTGGTGTTGTTGGGGCTTATGTAGGTTTTATTGGTTCATGGGCAGTTCCTTACGGGATGAGTGTGTATGGAATGACACGATCGGATGCAAGTCAGCTTATTATGATTGGTCTTATTGGGGCACTAATTGGTGCTCCGCTAACAAGTTGGATTTCCAGTCGATTGGAAACGATTAAACGTCCATATATAGTTGTTCATATCACTATTTTATTGAGTTGGGCAACCTTTCTCTTGTTTAGTGGAAATCCGCCTTTTTACTTGCTCGTTATACTTTTTTTTATTATTGGCTACGGTTATGGGGCAAGTGCATTAACCTTTGCGATTGTCCGCCAATCCTTTCCACTAAAGGAAGCCGGTATTGTTTCAGGGTTTGCGAATACAGGTGGCTTTCTAAGTGCTGTCCTACTGCCAAGCATTTTTGGGATGGTCCTGGATCATTTTGATGCCGCGCCAAGCGGTATTGCCGTTGGATACTACTACGGTTTCATCACTCCAGTTATATTTTCTGTGATTGGCTTGATGGGGGTACTTGTTATTAAGGAAAAGCGGCGTAGTGTGACAAACACTGTGATAAATACAGAAACTATAGAGTAATAGTAGCATGAACTATTAAAGTAAATACCTTTATGAGATAATAAAATTGATAGGTTATTTTATTGATGAATGAACCAAGCAATAGGATAATATACATTCAAGATGTTAATAATACTTATGGCTTATATAATTAATTAATATGGTAGCCAGTCAGTTTGATAGCAATTTGCCGGAGATAATAGTAAATCAAAGGGGGCAGTCAAACATGAACGTCCTATATGCAGTCGTAGCATTAACCTATGTAATATTCCTTGTACTGGCATATGGAATTATCATTTTCACAAACTCGGAGCAAGATAAAAGTGAGAAAATCATAAATAAAGCCTTCAATAATGCGTATTCTATTCTTGCGTTTTGTTTGCTGGTTGTTTATAGCCTATTTGTACTTCCGCATATACCCTTAGATTACCAAACTACTTCCTATCTTATTCTAGCGAGTAAATTTCTTTCTGTGTTTACACTAGGCGGCACACTCTTTTTATTAAATAGAAGAAGGTATAACCGCTAAATGTTTATAAATTAAACTAAAAAAAGGTAGCCCAATGGCTACCTTTTTTTAGTGTGCGGTTCCTTTATCAAAGTTGCTTCCGC
The DNA here is from genome assembly GCA_029256785.1 of Neobacillus sp. GTDB lineage: Bacteria > Bacillota > Bacilli > Bacillales > Cytobacillaceae > Neobacillus. Next base: position 3,538 of record JAQSXG010000145.1, on the reverse strand, counting down.
TAACATCCGCGATATTCTCAATGGCTACTAATGCATGTGGATCAATTTCTTCTACAATCGAGCGGAGGGTGGCTAACTCAATCCTTGTTACTATGGTATAAATAATCTTCTTAGGTTCTCCTGAATAAACCCCTTGTCCCTGAATATAAGTCATTCCACGTCCTAACTGTTTCGTTAAAGAATCTGCAATTTCTTCAGGAGCATCGGAGATAATAGTAACAGACTTTAGCTCTTCCATACCTTCGACTACAATATCAATCATTTTGTATGCAATATAATATGTAATGATAGAGTACATTGCTGTTTCCCAGCTGAAAACTAACAGTGCTGCAAGTATAAAGATAAAGACGTTTACAATCATGATGAATTGTCCAACTGAAACAGGACGTTTTTTGCTAACAAGAATGGCTATAATCTCCGTGCCATCCAGTGCGCCACCTGTACGAATGACAAGACCTACACCGGTACCAAGAATAACAGCTCCGATGATGGTTGCCAGGAATAAATCATCTGTTACTGGTTCAAAGTGATGAAAATACGCTGTACATGCAGATAATATAAGTACTCCAAATAAAGTATGTAGTGTAAACTTAACGCCCATTCTCCGATAACCGATAAAAAGGAAGGGGAGATTCAAAATGATTAGAAAAATACTCATAGGTATTCCGAATAATTCGGATGCAATGATAGAAAGTCCAATGACTCCCCCATCCAATATATCATTAGGTACTAGGAAAAATTCCAGACCTGCTGCTGCAATGATTGCACCTATTGTAATCATCACTAACTGTTTCACTTCTTTAACTACACGTTTTTTCTTTGTAATTGCCAATAAGATCCAACCTCTCTTTCTGAAAAAAATGTTTTTTTAAGTATACCATTTATTATATCAACGATAAAAACTGAATTTTTTTATAGCAATTTACAAGCCAAGATATTTGTAATGTTACATAGTTGATGATAATCTAAGATTATGTAACCTTATTTGGAGGAAAACCCATGGAGTATGTCGACCCTATAAAGGATATTGAAAGTATTAATACGATAAAGGAAATCTTAAGAAAACAATCACAGCGAGATTTATTGTTGTTTGTTTTTGGGATAAATACAGGAATAAGAGTAAGTGATTTGCTCTCATTAAAGGTTGGCGATATCTGGGATGGAACGGAGATTAGGGAATTCTTATATTTAAACGATACGATTAACGAGGAAGCAAGTGTTTACTATATTAATTCTGCTATACAAATTGAGTTAAAGAATTACCTAGGTAGTTATGAGTTGAATGAAGGTGACTATTTATTTAAATCAAAGAAAAATAACCAGCCAATCACACGACAACAAGCCTATCGAATCATTAATAAAGCGGCCAAAGAAGTTGGAATTCCAGGGAAAATAGGAACACACACACTAAGAAAAACTTTCGGATACCACGCCTATCGAAAAGGAATTGCTATTTCAATCCTAATGGAAATTTATCATCATCATTCCCCTTCTGAGACACTAAGATACATAGGGATAAACAAGGATGAGAAGCGTCTCATTAAGGTGGATGTAAATCTGTAAAAGAATAAAACAAAAAACCTCCACCATAGGGGGAGGTAATATTTATTATAAATAACCATCTTCATCGCTTAAATTTGTATCCATTTCAACATTTATTAATTCACTGACGATATCCTCGTTTACTTGGACCTGTAATGTTTCCTGATCCTTCATAAACTTAAAAATGCCATTATTAAAATCAGTTCCAAATTCTTTGAAAAAGATCCCTTCAAACTCCACATCCTTAATATGTTTAAAAATGAGGCGGTAGTTATCATGCTCCTTAACGAGGTAAGCACGTACTCCCTTTTCGAAATTTCTGTCAGGGTTTTTTAGATAACGGGCAACGGAAATAATATGAAGATCAACAAAAGGTATTTCGCGCAATAAAGAATTTATTATAGACCCCTTTGCGATCTGCTCCCAACGACTTTGTGCGGTTTGACCGAGAACAATTTGTGTTATGTTTTTTTCTCTGGCAATTTCAGCAATTACTTTAGATATCGGTCTCTTCTCATTATCTTTAATGATAAATGCATCTGCACTATGTTGGTCAGCTAAATGCTTCCATCTAGTAATATAATTTGTCTTCTCTGCATCCAACTCATCATATGGTGTAGGGTCAACGGTAAGAATATAAAGAGGGCAATCAAGCATGTTTGCAATTTTACAGCCTCGTTGAATTAGTCGTTCACCATTTGGACCATAATATACGCAGACGAGGATACCTTCGTCCATACGTACTTTTGTTTTCTTCATTACTTTCACCTCGAAATGGATGTGAAGTTCCATTACTTTAAACTATGTATGACTATAACGCATGCCACACATTCAGTCAATCTAATTAAAAATATATTAACTTCAGATAAAGCTAGGGATATGTGTGAATTCAAATTATTTAATTTCTATTTTTTAGAAATACATTTCATGAGGGAGGGGACACGTTTGTCTTGGTTACACATAATGATTTTTATGCCATTTGTATTTTCCATACTTGTGCCAATATTATATAAAAAGTTTACGCCTCGTATCCATACTGGCTGGTTTGTCCTATTTGTGCCATTATTGATCTTTATCTATTTAATTTCATTTATTCCCCTAATTTCCAAAGGGAATAATGCCACCGCTATACTTCTGTGGATTCCTTCCTATAATATTAATTTCACTACTTATATAGATGGATTAAGTCTTGTATTCGGACTATTAATTGCAGGAATCGGTACGCTTGTTATCCTATATTCGATTTTCTATTTGTCGAAGCATCGAGAGGCGCTTCATAATTTCTATGTCTATTTGCTGTTATTTATGGGGGCTATGCTTGGATTAGTTTTTTCTGATAATATCTTTGTCTTGTATGTATTCTGGGAGATGACCAGTGTATCTTCCTTTCTCTTAATCGCCTATTGGTATGAACGTGAAAAATCACGTTATGGTGCGCAGAAGTCGATGCTAATTACTATCTTTGGCGGGCTAGCAATGCTCGCAGGTCTTATCATGCTTTCAATGATGTCGGATACTTATAGTATTCGTGAAATGATTAGGAGTGTTGACGCAATTGTTTCACAATCATTATTTATCCCAGCAATGGTTTTAGTATTAATTGGGGCATTTACAAAGTCCGCACAATTTCCCTTTAGTATCTGGTTACCGGATGCAATGGAGGCGCCTACTCCAATAAGTGCTTATTTACACTCAGCTACAATGGTAAAGGCTGGTATTTATTTAGTTGCCCGACTAACACCAATTTTTGGAGGATCTGCTGAATGGTTTTGGCTTGTTTCAGGAATAGGGATTGTTACTTTATTGTATGGCTCTGTAAATGCAGTGAGGCAAACAGATCTTAAGGCCTTACTCGCTTATTCAACCATTAGTCAATTAGGATTAATTATGAGTCTGCTTGGGTTAGGTTCGGCTGCGATGTATTACGGAGGTGGAGATGAATCTTCTTTATATGCAGTAGCTATCTTTGCAGCAATATTTCATATGGTAAATCATT
>JAQSXG010000144.1 GCA_029256785.1 Neobacillus sp. | reverse complement strand
TCTGCACCAACTGAATAGGTAGCAGTTATTAAACTGCAATTCTCCATCGCACTATTATTGTTTTCTCTACCGATTTTCACATTAATACCCGCTGACTCATTCTTGATTAAATCATAAATCCATTCTTCCTGATCTATCATTTGTAGAAGTCCACGAATTTTACTAATATCATGAAACTCAGGTTGGCTTAACATATTTGTTTTCCCGCCAAAAAAGAGTTGTTTTTCATTTACCGGCATTTTCAACGAGTCAGCAATGGTATGGAGCATGACATCGTAATTACGAATATGCTGTCTTAACAACATGGCGACTTCTTTATAGATTTTATCGTTTAAATCTTCTAGAAGCACACCAGCCAAGCGCTCGTTAAGGATATTAACTGTTTTCTCTAGATCACTTACATCCACTGAAGGGGGTAAATGAAATGTTCGATTTTCAACGTGTCCAGTATCTGTCACAAAAATCGCAACTGCTGTCTCTCTGTTCAAAGGGATAATTTGAATTCTTTTCAGCTTATTGACACTAGCAGCTGGCCCCAAAACAATCGATGTGTAGTTTGTAAGTTCCGATAATATTTTTGCGGATCTTTGAATGATTTTTTCAAACTCATAAATTTTCTCAGCAAAAATAGATTGAATAATTGAAACATCCTTTGTATTTAACGCTTGAGGCGCTAGCAAATGATCTACATAGTACCGATAACCTTTTTCAGAAGGAATACGTCCAGAAGAAGTATGGGTTTTTTCAATATAGCCCAACTCCTCAAGATCAGCCATTTCATTTCGAATGGTCGCAGAACTAAATGATATTTCTTCTTTTTTCGACAAACTCCTTGAGCCGACAGGCTGTGCAGACCGAACAAAATCATCAACAATAACCTGAAGAATCAATAATTGACGATCTGTTAACACCATTCATCACCTCTGTTAGCACTCATGGAAGTCGAGTGCTAATTATATTAATAAATTATCAAAAATAGTGGGATGCTGTCAATCATTTGATGTTACCAAAAATGATTGAAATACCTCATTTCCCAAAAATCGTCCTGTTTTTGTTAAATATATATGATCATCTTTAACCTCTATCCACTTTTTACCAAGCAGATCAGTGATTTCTTTTTCGAAAAATTTCAGCGGATCTTTACTAAATCTTTGAATAAATCGAGGGATGGAGACTCCATCCGTTATTCTTAAACCTAAAAACATTTCTTCTTCCATCTGTTCAGTAATTGTAACTTCATGTTCCTGGAAAACGGGAAGTTGCCCATTTTCAATATGTTGCAGATATTTATTTAATGGTCCAGCATTGGAACGCCGTTTGCCATTTATATAACTGTGCGCACCTGCACCAAATCCATAATAATAGTTATTTAGCCAATACGTAAGGTTATGCTTACTTTCAAAACCAGGCTTTGAAAAATTACTTATTTCATATTGCTTATATCCGTGCTTATTCATTTCCTCCATAAGGAGTTCATACATAGCCGCCTCAATATCTTCACCCGGTGTCGGAAGCTTTCCCTTTTGCATTAGATTATAAAAAACTGTTTTCGGTTCAATGATTAGTGAATAGGCCGAATAATGTTGTATATCAAGCGCAAATGCCTTTGTTAATGTTTCTTGGAAATCTGCTAGTGTCTGTGTGGGAAGACTAAAGATCAAATCGATACTAATATTTTCAAACCCCACTGCTTTTGCGTTATCTATTGATTGGTAAACATCTTTCGCTCGATGGACACGGCCAATCTTTTTTAATAGTTCGTCATTAACGGTTTGCACACCTAAGCTAAGCCTGTTTACACCTGCATCTTTAAGTATTTGTAACTTCTCTTTTGTTAAATCCCCAGGGTTTGCTTCAAAAGTAAATTCATTATCTCTCCCTAATGGAAGATGTTTGTTAATGCTTTCACCAAGCCTGTAAAGCTGTTGCTCATTTAATGATGTGGGTGTTCCTCCACCAACGAAAACAGTGTCTAGCTTTTCTGTTGGATATTTTTTTAATGTTAATATCATTTCTTGCTCTAGTGCAAGTAAGTAGTCATCAACTGGCTGCCCTTTTAGAAACACTTTATTAAAATCACAATAATGGCAAATATGTTCACAAAAAGGAATGTGCAGATAGGCAGCTTTTTTCATTTGTATACACCTTCTTTTCTAATAACAAAAAGAGGCAGGATTTGTCCTTTGATTAGACTTGTCCATACCTCCTGTTAGGTTTTACTTTTTGGAATTTGTATCATCCATTTTTAGTACGGCCATGAAGGCTTCTTGTGGAACTTCTACGGAACCAACTTGCTTCATCCGTTTCTTACCTTCTTTTTGTTTTTCTAGCAATTTACGCTTTCTGGAGATATCTCCACCGTAACATTTTGCTAAAACATTTTTACCCATCGATTTAATTGTCGACCTTGCAACAATTTTTTGTCCAATTGCTGCTTGAACAGGGACTTCAAATTGTTGTCTTGGAATTAATTCCTTTAATTTTTCAACAATTGCTTTTCCGCGTTCATAGGCAAAATCATTATGAACAATAAAGCTTAATGCGTCCACTTTTTCCGAATTTAGCATAATGTCCATTTTAACCAATTTTGAGGTTTTATAGCCAATAAGTTCGTAATCAAAAGAAGCATAGCCCCTTGTACTTGATTTTAATTGATCAAAGAAATCATAGACAATTTCCGCCAATGGGATTTCATACTTAATACCTACACGATTTTCGGCTAAGTACTCCATATCCAAGAAATTTCCGCGTTTTTGCTGACAGATTTCCATAATCGTCCCAACATATTCATTTGGAGCCATCATTGTAGCTTTAACATACGGCTCCTCCAAGTGATCAATCTTTTGTGGGTCCGGCAAGTTGGACGGGTTATCAACTTTCAATTGTGTTCCATCTGTCATAAACACATTATAGATTACACTTGGTGCAGTGGTAATTAGGTCAATCTTGAATTCACGTTCAATCCGCTCTTGAATAATCTCCATATGTAGGAGCCCTAAGAATCCACAGCGGAAACCAAAACCAAGTGCTTGGGATGTTTCTGGTTCAAATTGTAATGATGAATCATTTAACTGAAGTTTTTCAAGTGCATCACGCAGATCATTAAATTTAGCTGTATCAATAGGATACAATCCACAATATACCATTGGATTTAGTGTTCGATACCCTGGTAGTGCTTCCGTTGCTCCATTTTTAGCATTGGTAATCGTATCACCGACACGTGTGTCACCAACGTTTTTAATCGCAGCTGTCAGGAAACCTACGTCACCAACAGATAACTCATCGCGCATTGTTGCTTTCGGAGTAAAAACTCCTACCTCATTTACTTCAAACTCTTTTCCAGTTGCCATCATTTTTACTTTATCACCAACTTTAACGGTACCTTCAACAACTCGAATATATGCTACAACACCACGATAAGCATCATAGAGTGAATCGAATATTAACGCTTTTAATGGCGCTTCAGGGTCACCTGTTGGTGCTGGAACTTTTTCCACAACTTGCTCGAGTATTTCTTCTATCCCGATTCCTGCTTTTGCAGAAGCTAAAACAGCTTCAGAAGCATCTAAACCAATCACTTCTTCAATTTCGCCTCGTACTCTTTCCGGATCGGCACTTGGGAGATCGATTTTATTAATTACTGGTAGTATTTCAAGATTGTTATCAAGTGCAAGGTACACATTCGCTAATGTCTGTGCTTCAATCCCCTGCGCCGCGTCCACAACCAAAACAGCGCCTTCACATGCGGCAAGACTTCTAGATACTTCATAGGTAAAGTCGACGTGTCCTGGAGTATCGATCAGATGGAAGGTATATTCTTCACCATCTTTTGCTTTGTAGTTCAACTGTACGGCATTTAACTTTATCGTTATCCCGCGCTCTCTTTCAAGGTCCATTGAGTCCAAGAGCTGATCTTTCATTTCACGAGAGGTTAATGCATTGGTCTTTTCTAAAATACGGTCCGCCAATGTTGATTTTCCATGGTCAATATGGGCGATAATCGAGAAATTTCTTATTTTTGATTGTCGTTTCATTCTTTCTTCTTTGTTCATGTTGTTCACTCCTACTATAACTCACACATGTAAACTATTTTTGATTATATCAGTACACCTTTCAAGATTCAATGAAAAGTAAAAAGCGGCCCCATTTAGAGGTACCGCTTACGTTTATTTATTCTGTAATTGCATTAATAATTTTTTCTAGAGAATTTGCTATACCATCTGAAATACTCTTTCCCATTTTTGAAAAAAAATTAAATGCGCTCATTTCTTCAAGCTTCCGCTTTTTCTCATCAATGTGGTGACTCGAAATCTCGTTTCCGAGAAAAGTTGCACCTAATTGCTTTTCGTTTTCATCTAATGAAATAGCCTTTTGGAAATTTATATCCTCATAGCCCTTCATCTTATGAATACCTTCGTTTGCCAACTGCATCCCTGCTAAAACGATTAAGAACATGATTCCAGCCGTACCTATGCACTTTAACATAAAAATCTTCATAACATTGCCCCTACGTATCTATTGTTCACCTGAAGGTTGCTCAACCTCATAATTGACTTTTTCTGCCTGCCAAAAATATTCACTAAAGACATCTGCCAGCGCATCAGCCGAGCGATTTAGTTCTTCGAATGTATTATCAACACCGCCAAATTCAATTAATAATGCATTCTCGGAAAGATCTTGATTATAAACACCATTCTGGCCACTGCCTTGGTTCATCATAACTCCATAGCTTAACCCTTTATATTTTTTTTCCAATAATTGATGAAGTGCTGTGGCTAACTTAAGATTTTTTTCGTAGTTAGGATTTTTCCCGCCAACCACAAAAACTAACTGGGCAAAGGGCTTTCCATTAACAATTGGAGTTGTTTTATCTTTTCGGCGGGCATCACGATGTATATCAATAAAATATTCTAAATCGCGATTAGAAGCCATTGCCGTTTTTACTAATTCTCCTGATTTCGAATACGTATTCGCCATCTTTACAGTACCCATCACATCAAACTTATCAACCGATGTTCCAATGCCTCTTTCCTCTAAACTTTCTTTTAAATAGTCTCCAATTTTCGTTACATTTACTTGGGAATGATAGGCAAGGTTAGGGTCCTTAACATCCTTTAAGTAAGGGAGATAAGACTCCTGATTATGTGTAAAGTAAAGGTGTACAACTTTTTTATCTCCGGTTGTTAGGGAAGGCTGTGGTGGTTTTTCCCCCTTCCCTCCATTTTCAATTTCCTCTAAGTTTTGAAGCGCAGCCTCTCGCTCGGCTTTCATAATCTCAAGCGGTGGAGATGACTCCATTGGCATATTTGTATAATTTGAACCTTCTCCCGCAACAACAATCTTTCCATCAAATTGATAAAACCCCGGAAGTTCTCTTCCTAACAGACTTCTAGGATCGTCCAAATTGATATTACTTGTTAATTGAAATAGTAGACTGGTTAGTTTCGGACTGGAAGATAGATCTTCATCAACCTTTAAAAAGTGATGATTCTCCCATGCCATTAATTGATAGAGCAACTTCCCATTCACATCACTTGTCGCTGTATTCACAGATGATGACATAATTCTATACTGGGGTTTTAAAGATGTTAACAACCCGCTAATCGAAAACACTAAAACAATAAACAATAAAAGTGCCGAGATAATTTTAAAGAGGTTTGTCCCTTTCACGGTTACAAACATTCCAGGAGTCCTAGCAATTTTCATGGTTCCACCTCGCAATTTTGATTCTAGTAAATACTTATGACATTACTAGAATTGATAGAACCATTATTCTGCTTAGCGAAACCTTTCAGGAGATCTCAGATACAGTTTTACCTTGTATAGTAACCTGCATTATCCTGATTAACAGCTGTGTGTAGTGAGGCATTTAACCCGTTAGCGATTAAGTTTGCCATATCCTCAATAAAAACATCCACTTCCTTCGGTGTAACCATTAGGTTATGTCCGATTGGTGCTAAAACCTCATAAATTAGCTTACGTTTTTCTTCATCTGACAATGTTCCTATCATTCCTAGAAAGGTTTGGCGCTGCTTTTCATCTGGTAAATCTTCGTCAGTTAGCTTTCTCCGTTTTCCAAATGACATCCCTGCCGGCGCAAGTGATCTGGAAGGACGGTTTCCTTCTTTTAGTTCCTTGCCAAAGTGCTTTAAAATATAGTCAATTGTATCGCTCGTAATCGACACGGCATCAACAACAGTTGGTACACCGATTGCAATAACAGGGACACCAAGTGTTTCCTTACTTAATTCTTTTCTTTTATTGCCTACCCCTGAACCAGGATGAATACCGGTATCGGAAACCTGAATCGTCGAATTTACCCTCTCAATCGATCTTGCTGCTAAGGCATCAATGGCAATAACAAAATCCGGTTTTGTTTTTTCGACTACTCCAAAGATAATATCGCTCGTTTCAATCCCCGTTAACCCCAGTACCCCAGGCACTAATGATCCAACAGATCGATAGCCTTCCTCAACATTTTCAGGCTGTAACTCAAATAGATGTCGGGTAATTAAAAGGTTCTCACATACCATTGGTCCAAGTGCATCTGGGGTAACATTCCAATTTCCTAGACCAACTACAAGGCATGATGCGTCTTTTTTAATTCCTGTACCCTCTAAGAAGTGAGAAAACTCCTTTGCAAAAATCTCCTCAACCTTTTGTTGCAATTCAGTATCTTGCTGTCTAATCCCTTGTACTTCGACGGTTAAATACCTCCCCGCCTTTTTCCCAAGCTGTTTTGCACCTTCGTCCGTTACTTCCACAAGAGAAACTTTTATATCATCAACATCTTTTTCTTTTATTATGACGCCTTCAATTTGAGAGAGATTCTCCCCTTGATGAACACTTTCCCGCCCTGCAATGACCATTTCCCTAGCCTCTATTGCTAAATCTGTTCGAATCGAGTATTGGCTTAAATCAATATCCTCATTTTTCATTTTTAACGCCCCCATCTGAATTTCTAATTAGAAACTATTCCCTATTTTTGCCCCTTTTCCGCTAAAACATTCAAGTTATTCATTCTTAATAAATAATCTAGTATTGCAATATAGGGATTCCTTTGATAAAATATCTCTTGTTCTGAATTATTATTTATGAATGTAAAGTCGAGTTCATATAAGTCTCGATTCTCTGTAGGAGGTGAAAGTAATGCCTAACATTAAATCTGCTATTAAGCGTGTAAAAACATCTGAAGCTCGTAATGCTCAAAACACTACAGCAAAGTCTGCAATGCGTACTGCTGTTAAGAAAGTTGAAGCTGCTGTTACCGTAAACGATGCTACTACTGCTAAAGAAGCTTTCGTTTCTGCTGCAAGTAAATTAGACAAGGCTGCTTCAAAAGGTCTTATCCACAAAAACGCTGCTGCACGTAAAAAATCACGTCTTGCTAAAAAAGCTAACGCGCTATAATACGAGCAAAAAAAACGATTCCCATAATAGGAATCGTTTTTTTATTTATCTTTTTAATTTAAATAATAGCATTTCAACTAATAAGGACTTGTTCATACCGCCCGTTTTCATTTGATAATCAGCATCCGCAAGTAGTGCCATTAAATTCATCAATTCCTCATCAGTGAACTTATTTGCTTGTCCAGCCGCTAATTTCACCCTAAACGGATGGGTTTTCAGGTAGCTAGCAATTTGCTGCTGACCATAACCCCTTCTTGAAAGCTCCTTAACCTGATAAATGAGTCGGAATTGCCCCGCTAGTAATGCAAGTATCTTAATGGGCTCCTCATTTTGTTTCAATAAATCATAATAAATCCTTAAGGCATCCTCAAGTTTACGCTGTACTACCTTTTCAATTAGCGTAAAAATATTTTGCTCAAGTGATCTTGCTACCAATTTCTCTACTAAAGCACTATCAATTTGTTTTTCATCCGCAGCATACAGTGCTAGTTTATCGACTTCACTAGTAAGCATAAACATATTTGTTCCCACAAGGGTAATTAACAACTCAAGAGCCTCAGGGTCAAATACAATTCCATTTCCCTTAGCTCTATCCTTCATCCAATTCTTTAGTTCATACTCATTAAGCCTTTTCGCTTCAACTACTTGAGCTGTTCTTTTTATTTCCTTTGTAATTTTCTTTCGTTCATCAAGCTTTTCATATGGAGCAGAAATAACTAACACGGTGTATGGTGCTGGCTCCTTTAGATATGATTCAAACTTTGAAATATTGTGGTCAATCTTATCTTTCGTCTTTTCTGCAGTTAAGAAGGATGGATTATGTAAGAAAATAACTTTCCTATCACCAAAAAAAGGTAGAGTTTCTGCATCTTCCAACGCTGCGTCAATCGGAGTTTCCGTTAAATCATACGTACTAAAGTTAAAATCCTTCTCTTCCTCATTTAAAACTGTATTTAAAAGTAACTGCTTCGTTTCGTTAATTAAAAACGCCTCAGTTCCATATAATAAATAAATAGGAGCAAATTCCCGTTTTTTTATTTTATTCCATATATCTAATACCATTTGTCCAAGCTCCCTCCGTTCACTTTCCACATACCTATCGTAAAGAAGCTTGGACATTTTGACAAGTGTTTAAAGGGAATTGACGACTATTCGAAACAAGCGCCAATTCCCAATCTATGATGAACGCCGGTAACATAAAGCCCTAGGATCTTTTATTACCTGGCGGAGTTCCTTGTGTAAGATTAGTGTCACCTTTATGGATTAAAGTATTTGTGTAAACTCTTGTCAAATGAGGAAAGCAGATGGATGTATGCTGGATTTTTTTTGGCGAATAGCTTATACTAAAATGTGAAATAGGAGGGGTAGCTTGTGAATGAATTTGAAAAAAATGTGCAAAGTAAACGCAACGATGCAATCGATTCAGGAATAGGGTTTGTCGTTTCTTTTGGTTTTTTTGCAACAATTTTTATTATTGGAACTGTCATTAGCGTTGTTGGTTCCTAAGAGCGTTACATATTATGTTCTTTAAAGACTACATAAGCATGTAGTCTTTTTTATTTTCAGAATGGTTTATACCGATATCCTATGGCAAGTAACCAGAAAAGGTTCCATTATCTTGATAAAATCGGTAGGTGATTGCCCCATGTTTATCCGTGCGATAAACGGCAATCGAGTTTAACCGCTCTAACACTTCATTATGAGGATGGCCATAACGGTTTTTTTCACCAGCAGATATTAAGGCAACCTTTGGCTTTATCTGATTAATAAATCTCTCACTTGTAGATGTTTTACTGCCATGATGACCCGCTTTTAGGACATCAATAGTCATTTGCGGATATTTCATGATTATTCTTTCTTCTCCATTTTGTTCAAGGTCTCCACCAAAAAACCAGTTAAGACCGCCTACACGGGCAAAAAGAGCTATCGACCCGCTATTTCGCTCACCTTTATACTCTTTCTCAGGTGCAAGGACATTAAATTCACTATTACGACTTTCCCATTGACCCCCCTCAAATATTTTTACAACTGGTATTCCCATTTTCTTTGCCAACTGTATAAGAGATTCTTCCGTTTCTGAAGGTTCAGCTACAGAAGGCATAATAATTTGCCCGACTCTCAGTTCTGTGATAACAGAGAAAGCACCTCCTATATGATCCATATCTCCGTGTGTAAGTATGAGCATATCAATTTTAGTGATTCCTTTCCCTTTCAAGAAAGGGACAACTACGTCTCTCCCAACCTCATATGGTTTTTTCTTTCGCTTCCACTCTTCCTCTGGAAACGAAACAATGCCTCCG
>JAQSXG010000143.1 GCA_029256785.1 Neobacillus sp. | reverse complement strand
TATTCATGCTTATCCATTAGGTTTCAGCCTTTCCTTGATATTATCTGCATGCGCTATATAAAGCATGATGATGATGCCGATTTCAATGATAGAACTAATCCAATCATTGCTTTTAAAAAATAGAGCCAATGGAATAAAGAGAAATGCTCCTAATCCTGCAAAAGTAAAGCTTTTCATAAACGGGTAGAGGACGCCAAATCCAACGATAATCACTAGAATAACCAATGGATTGAAGGCAATGATTCCTCCGATAAAAGTCGAAATCCCTTTCCCACCCCTAAATTTTAATGTGACCGGCTTTACATGACCAAGGATGGCCAAGGCTAGTCCAATTAGTTGAACGGCTTCAGAAAATTGGAAGTAGCGAGCTGCGAGAATCACAAGTGCCCCTTTTAAGGCATCTCCGAGAAAAATGAATACGAATGCGGCTTTACCGTAAAGGCGGCCTGCATTTCGAGCTCCGACATTTCCGCTCCCTTGAAGGCGAATATCCTTGCGATAAAGGATTTTCGTGACAAGAAAGCCGAACATAATATTTCCAATTAAATAGGAAATAATAAAATATATCCAAATCACATTTAACACAACCTTTTAAGGGAAGAGGATCTTAAATCCGAAAAGTTGGATTTACACTTATTTACCATTATAATATGATTCTACAAATATTCACATATCTTTGTGATGTAACGTTACCTAGTGGGGTATAATTGTTTTGTGAATGTGGGGAGGTGAGTAAATGAATAAGCATAGATTTACTATTTTCATCCTCGTTATGTTGGCTTTTTCGACCATATTAACGGGTTGCTCCGGTTCAAATGCACTATTGGATGAAAATGGAAAAGAGGTTGTTTTAGAAAATGGAGAACAGCCATCATTAATTTTCTTATTTACAGGCATTGGTTGAGATTACTGTAAATCGCAGCTGGTCGAGCTGCAAAAGAATAAAGAATTATTGGATAGCTTCCCAGGGAAAGTGTACGGTCTAAGTACAGATTCTGTAAAAGAACATAAAAAGCTGAAGGAAGAGCTAGGTTTAGATTTCCCTTTACTTTCAGATGAAAAACTTGATTTCGTCCAAAAAGCTAAAATGAAAAACCCTAACGAACATAAATCATTAAGAGGCTTTGCCGTCGTTGATAAAGAAGGCAAAATCTTGCACGCTGAAGAAGTAAACCCCTTCGGTGAAGAAATCGAAGGCATCATCACCTTCGCTATGGAAAAATTACAGCAGTAGTGAAAAATAAATACTGTGATATTAATACGGTGACATTAATACGGTGACAGGCACCGCCCATGGACACTGTCCACTCCAGACGGACAGTTACTTGAATAAAAACATCCTCGCTTTTAGAGGATGTTTTTTAGTCGCTGCTCCCGCCCCCACCGTTGTCGCTGTCCGAGCTATAGGATGTGCCATGGTCGTATTCATAATCATGGACATAGCTATCTTGACTGATTTGTTTACGATTGGGGAAAATTAAAAGAGCAATGATGATCGCTAAGAATCCAAAAAAGACTTCCGCGGTGAAAATTAAATACACTCCAAATACGAGAAAAAGAGTACCAACTAACCTTAAGAATCCTCTCAGAAGCTTCTCCTCCTAATCATTTACTTTTATTAATAGATATTAAACAAAAGACCATTTTATTCGTTATAATATGTTTCAAATATGGTTCAGAGGGGAAGGGAAATTACTTTAACACTCTTAAACAGATTAATAAATCTAAATGATAGTAAGAATTTTTTAAAAAGATAAAAACTTGCTTGATTTACCTCTTAAGCAGTGATATTATCAAACTACAAAAAGAAATCTAAACGTTTACATTTACATAGACAACTAAATAACTAAATCTATTAATTTTTTTTAAAACCAAAATGTAAACGTTTAGATTCTAGGAGCTATTAGAATGGACTATAAACCTACTATTGAGGATGTTGCAAGGCTTGCGAATGTTTCAATCGCAACCGTATCAAGGGTAATTAACAACCAAGGCGGTGTAAGGAAGGGGACAGAGGAGCGGATTGTAAGCGCTATCTCCGAACTTGGATATATCCGTAGTGCTGTTGCACGAAGTATGAAGCGAAAAGAGACGAATACGATTGGTATTATTGTACCTGATATAACAAACCCATTTTTCCCACATGTCGTTGCTGGTATAGAGCAGAAAGCAAGAGAAAAGGGCTATTATACGATTCTCAGCAGCACGAATGAATCACAGAAGGTTGAAGAAGAAATTGTGAAAATCTTCCTTGAACGTGGAGTAGATGGCGTTATTATTACAACGGCAAACGAAACGGGAGATCATATTAAACGGTTACAGGATCAGGGTATTCCCATTGTTGCAGTAGACCGTGCAATTAAAAATTTTGAAGTGGATACGGTTTTAGTGGACAACATCAATGGTTCATATCAGGCTGTGCGTCAATTAATTTTGCAGGGGCATGAGAAAATCGCGATTATTTGTGGCCCACAGAACACGACACCAGGACATGAACGTTATTTGGGCTATAAGAAGGCGCTGGAGGAATACAATATTCCGCTTGACCCGAACTTAGTTTTTCAAGGGGATTTTAGGGAAACGAGTGGCTATAAAGGCGCATTGCACTTATTTTATTCAAAAAATAGACCTACTGCTATTTTTTCTTCAAATAATCAGATGACGATTGGCTGTGTGAAGGCATTAAATGAACTGGATTGGAAGTTAGGCGAGGAAGTCTCATTCATCGGATTTGATGATGTCGAAATTGCCACTTTTATTAAACCGAAATTGTCAGTGGTCTCACGGCCGATGACAACAATTGGTGAAATTGCCTTTCAGTTAGTGTATGACCGGATTCATAATAAAGAAAGTCTTCCTAAGCGGGAGTTATTATTAACACCAGAGTTAATTATTCGCGAATCCTGCCAACCAAATTACCAAAAAATCTAAACGTTTACATTAATAAATAGGGGGAAGCTATCATGAAAAAGGGCGGAATTTTAAATCCAAAAATAAATCAGTTAATCTCTGAAACTGGCCATACCGACTACGTCGTTGTAACGGATGCAGGTTTACCAATTCCAGAGAATGTGACACATCGAATCGACTTAGCATTAAAGGAAGGCATTCCTGGTTTCCTTGAAACGCTAGATACTGTTTTAACAGAACTTGAAGTGGAAAAGGTTATTTTAGCAGAAGAAGTGAAAACTGTTAGTCCTGAGATGCATGATCAAATCATTAGTAGATTTCCAACTCTACCGATTGAATACATTCCGCACGTCGAATTCAAGCAACAAACAAAACAGGCAAGAGGATTAATTCGTACTGGTGAGTTTACGGGGTATGCCAATGTCATTTTAGTCGCTGGAGTCGTTTACTAGAGGTACTTTTCGCAACAAAATTTAAGAAAAGAGCCCTACTAAAAAATTGACCTCATACAAAAGGGGATGAGCAAGTGGGTACAGCATTGCTGGAAATGAAGGAAATATCAAAGGAATTTCCTGGTGTGAAGGCACTTGATCACGTTTCAATTCAGGTGAACCAGTCAGAAATTCTTGCTTTGCTTGGCGAAAATGGGGCCGGAAAATCGACATTAATGAAGGTATTAGCCGGTGTTCACCAGCCAAGTAACGGACAAATCTACATAAATGGGAAACCTGTAAAGATTGAAGGACCGAAGCACTCGCAAAATCTGGGAGTAAGTATTATTTATCAAGAATTTAACTTAATCCCACACATGAGTGTTGCTGAGAATATTTTTATCGGCCGTGAGCCAAGGAAGACAAAGGGAATTTTAGATCGAAAGCAAATTAAGCTTGAAACGAGAAAGTGGCTTGACCGAGTGGGTTTGATACGCGTTTCTCCGGAAACACTTATTGCCGACTTATCCGTTGCCCAGCAGCAACTGGTGGAAATTGCAAAAGCACTTTCCTTTCATTCGAAAATTATTATCATGGACGAGCCGACAGCCGCTTTGAATGATGAAGAAACAAATAAGCTATTAGCCATTATGAAAGAGCTCAAACAGCAAGGCATGGGTGTTATATTTATTACCCACCGTCTTGAAGAGGTACAAACGGTTGCCGATTCAATTGCTGTATTAAGGGATGGAAAATATATTGGAAGTGCCTTGGTAAAAGATGTAACAAAGGATGATATGGTTACGATGATGGTTGGTCGTGAACTGACTGATTTATTTCCAGAAAAAGGACAGCCGACGGATCAAATTTGTTTAGAGGTAAAGGACGTTTCTGTGCCAGGTGCCTTAGAAGGGATTAATTTTTCCGTAAAAAAAGGAGAAATCCTTGGAATTGCTGGATTAATGGGTTCAGGACGTACTGAGCTATCGAAAGCAATCTTTGGAATGTACAACAATATGACAGGTACCGTAAAGGTAGATTCTAAGCTGGTTAAGGGTCCTAAGGGTGCGATTGACGCAGGAATAGCCCTAGTAACAGACGACCGGAAGCAAGAGGGACTTGTTCTCGGGCTATCAGTCTATGAAAATCTGCTTCTGCCATCCTATCGAAAAATTTCACAATTTGGCATACTGCAACGTAGGAAAAAGGATGCGATTGTCAACCGCTGGATTCATGATTTGAAAATAAAGGTCCATGATTCGAAGGTTGAGGTCAGAACACTTAGCGGCGGAAATCAGCAAAAGGTCGTTCTCGGAAAATGGCTACAAATGAATCCGAAATTGCTCATCTTGAATGAACCGACGAGGGGCATTGATGTTGGTGCAAAAGCGGAAATTTACCAAATTATGAAAAGGCTTACAGGTGAGGGGATTTCCATTATTATGATTTCATCTGAAATGCCAGAATTGCTTGGATTGAGTAATCGTATCCTAGTGATGAATGAGGGGCGGATCACTGCAGAGCTTAGTCAAAACGATGCAACTCAGGAAAAAATCTTCTATTACGCATCCGGAGGTGTCATGAATGCCTAGTACAACACAGGTTCAAAAGCAAGAAGAGAAAAAGACGGGGGTCAACTGGCTATCTTTAATCGAAAAATATCGTGTACTACTCATTTTTATTGTATTATGTGCCGTTGCGGCATCGTTGTCAGATGTATTCTTCACGATGAGCAACGTGATGAACGTATTGCGCCAAGTTTCCATTATCGCTATTATTGCAAGCGGTATGACATTGGTTATTTTATTAGCGGGAATTGACCTTTCTGTAGGGGCAGTTATGGCATTTTCCGGTGCTATTTTAGCTGGTGCTCTCACAGCGGGCTGGCCACTATGGCTCGCCTTGGGTGCTGCACTTGCTGTTGGTTTATTATTTGGTGTTTTAAACGGATTTTTTGTGGCAAGGTTTGGAATTCCATCGTTTATTGTCACATTGGCGATCATGGTTATCGCACGCGGGATGACACTTGTATACACAAAGGGTTATCCGCTTGTTGTCAGTAATGAAGCGTACCGCTTTATTGGTAGCGGAAGAATTTTTGGTATTCCTGTTCCAATCATCATCATGTTTGCTATCTTTGGTTTCATGTATTGGATGTTAAAATACACAAGCTTTGGCCGATACATTTATGCAATCGGCGGCAATGAAGAAACAGCCGTTCTGGCTGGAATTAATGTTAGGGGAGTAAAAATCGCTGTATTTGGAATTGCTGGTTTACTTTCAGCTTTATCTGCGGTTATTTATACCTCACGATTAATGTCAGCACAACCAACGGCCGGTAACGGAATTGAGTTAGATGCGATTGCAGCGGTTATTATTGGCGGGACAAGTTTAGCAGGGGGGAAAGGGGCGGTAACTGGAACACTAATTGGTGCATTAATCATGGGTGTTCTCGATAATATTTTGAATTTGATGAATGTGTCACCGTTCTATCAAAGTATTGCAAAAGGCCTTGTTATTTTAGTTGCTGTTTTAGTAGATAGTAAGTTTTCAAAAATTAAAAAATAATAAACTGGAGGTTTTACCATGAAGAGGATTTTAACTTTGTTAGCAATGCTTTCTATTATTATGGGTTTAGTTGGCTGTAGTATGGATGAAGGAACAAGCAAAAAAACAGGTTCTGAAAAGAAGGATGATGGTAAATTAAAAGTTGGTTTATCCATGAACACGTTAAACAACCCTTTCTTTGTTGCTGTTAAAGAAGGAGCAGAAGCGCAAGCAGAAAAAGAAGGAAATATTGATCTTGTCATTACAGATGCTCAGAACGACCCAGGTAAGCAATTATCTGACGTGGAAAATCTTTTACAACAAAATGTTGATGTATTAATTATTGACCCAACAGATAGTGATGCGATTGCTCAGGCAGTAAAAAAAGCAAACGATGCTAAAATCCCAGTTTTCACGATTGACCGTAATTCTAACGGTGGCGAAGTTATTACACACATCGGTTTTGACGCGCTTAAATCAGGTAATTTAGCTGGTAACTTCTTGAAAGATGTTCTTGGGGGTAAAGGTAAGATTGTTGAAATTCAAGGGATTCTTGGTACAAACGTAGGTCAATTACGTAGCGAAGGTTTTAATGAAATTGTAAAGGCAACTCCTGGCTTTGAAGTTGTTGCACAACAAGCCGCAAACTTTGACCGCGGTGAAGCGATGCAAGTAATGGAAGATATCCTTCAAGCCAACCCAGAAATCGATGGTGTTTATGCAGCAAACGATGAAATGGCATTAGGTGCATTAGCGGCGATTGAAGCAGCTGGCCGTCTTGATGAGATTGTCATCATTGGCTGTGATGCGGTTGACCCATCGATTGAAGCAATTAAAGGTGGAAAAATGGAAGCAACGATAGCAGAACCACCATTTTTCCTAGGCCAAGAGGCAATTATCACTGCCCTTAAAATTTCAAAAGGTGAAAGCATAGAAAAAGAAGTCATTCTTGAGTCTACACTTGTTACAGCGGATAACGTAAATACTGTAAAAACAAAGTAATTTTTTCAATAGAGTCATCAGGAATAGGTGGGAATCTAAGTTATATTCAAAAGTAAAAACGCAATTGTTTTGCGTTTTTACTTTTATCATCATGAAAAAATAGTGAGGTGGGTGACAACTTATGTCAAAAATTGTAGTAGTAGGAAGCTATGTTGTTGATTTAATGAGCAGGACTCCACATCTTCCAAAGCCAGGTGAGACTGTGCTTGGTGGGCCTTTCCAAATGGGGCCAGGGGGAAAAGGCGGCAATCAGGCAACTGCAGCGGCAAGAAGTGGTTCAGAGGTTACCTTTGTGACAAAACTGGGCGATGATCTTTTTGGAAGAGATGCCTTGAGACATTTTAACGCGGAGAATATCAATACACAATACATAAAGGTGGATCCCAATCAGTCGACAGGTGCGGCTTTGATTGAAGTTGATGACCAGAGTGAAAATAGTATTGTTGTGGCGTTAGGTGCATGTGGCACAATAACCGAAGATGAAGTACTAGAGGTGGATGAAAAAGTAAAAGAGGCAGATATTGTGCTGCTTCAATTAGAAACAAGTATCGCAGCGATTGTTACGACGGTGAAGCTTGCTGCAAAATATGAAGTTCCGGTCATTTTAAATCCTGCGCCTTTTCAGGAATTCCCACGGGAACTACTTAACGATGTTGACTATATCACCCCTAATGAAACAGAAGCTTTTGAACTTAGTGGTGTGGAAGTGAAGGACGAGCAAACAGCACTTACTGCTTCTAAAAAGCTTCATGAAATGGGTGTCGGTACTGTGATTATCACGATGGGGAAGCAAGGTGCATTTGTTTACACTGGAGGAGACCAAGGAAAGTTGGTTTCAGGTTATAAAGTGGAAGCTGTTGACACGACTGGAGCAGGAGATGCCTTTAACGGAGGCTTTGCCCATGCACTCAGCATTGGTAAAACCCTAGACGAAGCAATCACCTATGCTAATGCGGTCGCAGCCCTTTCCGTAACCAAAATCGGAACAGCGCCAGCCATGCCCCACAAACACCAAGTGGAAGCATTCTTAGCACAGCAACTTACACTAAACTAACAAAAAAAAGGATGTCGGAGGTAAATCCGACATCCTTTTTTATGTGTTTCTTTGTGGTGACATCTTTGTGGTGACAGGCACCATTTATGCATTTTTCTCCATTTATGCATCCTATTTATTCATCGTTCTTCTTTTCTTGTTCTTGCTTTTTTTGTTGTTCTTGGAGTGCGAGTAGTATGTCTTGGACGTCGATTTTACCATCATTATTTAGGTCTGGTATGCTCGTTCCGGGTACTGAAGGTGGTGTAGTTGGCGATGTTGGATGACCTGCGACTGCTGCTGCTCCAAGGTTTCGTTGTTTTGGTTTAAAGGCAAAGGTGAATACCAAGAGAAGTAGAATTAATAAACCTGCTACTCCATCAACAATATAGAACAATGTTTTGTAATCAGACCATAAGGTTTTACTTTCACCTGTCTTCTTCTCAGCATTGGTAATGAACTGTTTTATTTCAGAATGATTTGGATAGATCCTTTGGACTGCTTCAAACTTTTCAAGAGCGTTTTTATAATAACCGCCCCAATAAAGCTCTAGGCCTTCTCTATAAAGCTTATCAGTTTCACTGCTTGCATTCTTTGCTCCAGCTTGGTTAACGAATTCTTTAACGGTATTTACAGGCACCGCAAAATTGAAGCCCTGTACTTCTTGGCCGTTCACGGTATCCCCTCTAAAGGTTAATAAACCAATTATCTCTCCTTTATCATTAATGACTGGACCGCCGCTGTTACCATGGGTAGCCGCTGCATTAATCTGAATCACAGGACTTCCTTGTTCTGTTTTCTTAGAAGTAGCTGAAATTTGCCCGGCATTCATTGAAGATACAAGGGAGGAATCAGGTGACAGGAGATCTGAGTCGGCAGCTGCTGGATACCCGCTAACCCAGATGTTTTCTTGGTTCTGGATATCATCAGAGTTTCCGAGCTTCATAGTTGGAAGATTCTTGCCTTCGATTTTGAGGACAGCTACGTCTTTTCCTTCATTAATAGGAGCACCATAGCTTTTTACCTCACCATCAAGCGTATCCCCGCCTGGTAAAATTACTTTAAGAAACCTTTCTACACTGGTGTACTGGGTGTAGGTGAGCATATAATTGTATGCTGTTTCGAAATCAATTTGATAATAGTCCGCCAATATTGATACTAGTTGTTCAAAGGCAGCGTTGGCAAGTTCAGAATCCTCCAACTGTGACCCTTCTACCACATGGGCGTTTGTTACGATATAGCCATCGGAACTAATAATCGCACCTGAACCGGAACCACCAATGACTGTTTGGTTGTTTAGTTGAGCTAATATAGAGGCAACCTCAGGATCATCCGGATTATTAAACTGCCAACCGACAACAGCATAATTTATAATCCGTACAACTGCGGGTTTTGTATACTCTGCTAACTTCTGTGCTTGTGAAATACCCGAGGAATTTGGCTTAATGCCCATCAGGACAAACGAAGCAACAATTACACCAATAAGCAACAAACTCAAAGGTATGGTAAACAGGGCCCTTTTCATCACAATAATTCACCTCTCCAATGAATTTTTAGAATTTTCCATTCATTTATATGCCTCCCCAGAACTAAAGAAACTTTGTCTTGGAAAATAAACATACTGTGTGGGAAATAAATGGTGCATTAAAGGTGTCCATTAGAGGTGCCCATTAAAGGTGCCTGTCACCACGCGTGGACAAAATGGCCGTTTTGTCCGTCTGGGGTGGACAGTAAAAAGGCCAGCAGGAGAGTGCTGGTCTTTTTGGGGTCTATTTTATTGTGTAAGGATTTACTAGTTTTTTA
>JAQSXG010000002.1 GCA_029256785.1 Neobacillus sp. | reverse complement strand
ACCTCACGCTTTCAGATTTCCCTCCTGCGCTGTTTTTCTCGTTGGTTTATACAAATACCTACCCGATTATTAGCACCGCTATAATCATCGAACTACGTAGTAACAAGTAAACGTTCCAAATCAGGAGCATAAGAGTAATCGTGATACGGATGTTGAGTTGGTTTTTGTATTTTACGCTCACTTGTTAATGATTGATTAATAATCGTATCTCCTCTAAACACTGACTTATTAACGTCTTCGCCAACCTGATATACAATCTTTTCAATCGAGCCAACTTTGTTAAATTCAATTTGCATTACTTTGTGTACGTTACCGAAAATCTTAATTTTTGGTTGTTTCATAAATTGCACTCCTTCGCCTTTTAGGTCAACGATACATTTCTGAATAACAACTGGAGCAGTACCCTTCGACTGCAAATCCATTCGGCTTAAAGCATTTCTTGCAACGCTTCGAAAGTGTTTTCCATCTAAAGTTACATTTCGGACATTCCATGCGAACAAAAATGTTTAAGTCCTTAAATCTGTCCACATGCCCGACCTCGTTACATTTCGGACAATGAAGCACGGTGGTAGTATCGCTCATACCAGCACTTCTCCTTTCAACCTAGCAACCTCTTTAGCTAGTTTTGTATTTTCTTCCAACATTTTTTCAACAAATTTGAATCGGCATTTTGCTTTGATTTCTTTAATCTGCAAGGTGTCTCTTTTGATGCGTTCCAGGAGCAATGTTTCTTGGAGCTGATATTGTTCAACTTCCTTCTGTTGTTTTTCCACCGTTTGTATCAACCACAACATCTTTCGAGCAAATAACTCAGAAATATCTTTATCATCTGCGCAATCTAACAGGTCTTTGATATTTTGTAGTTTTAAATCCACGTTCGCTCCTCCTAATCATCCAAATCCATGTATGGTGGTTTGTTACTATCAATCTTTAAAACTTCTAAATCACCTGGACGAACATAGTTAAGACCTTTCATATCGCAAGCAACCAGATAAACTGTTTCGAAAGTTGTCTCAATCGATTGGAACTTTCCGACATCACTGTATACACCCATGTAGAAATCTCCTTCAACCCAATCCAAAAGGTTTGAAACGCTAATTCTTCTTTTGCCGACAATAATTCCTTCCCTAGCACTTTCGAATCCTTTGATAATTCGTTTTTGTACCCAGATTGGGTCGCCATCTTCCCATTTATCTTTTTGCTCCGGTGTCATTAAGTCAGGATTGTCAGGTAGATGATCATGTGATTTAACTAAAACCTTGGAAAGTTTTACTTTGTCACCCAATTTCAAAAGGAATCAACCTCACTTCCTAAACTGTTTTAGCTTTTCTTCCATTGCGCGTTTTTTCGTTTCTATTTCATCTGAATCAACCGGTACCGGGACATACTCCTGGTCCATATATTCAGGCATTTGCTCTTGTCTGATTGGTTTTTTATATGAACCGGATCTCGCTTGTTTTTGATTCTTTTGTTGCTCACGCTCCGCCTCTGCTGCTTGTACTAATTTCATGGTCTTTAAGCCACGTTTACTCCAATCGATTAATACCTTTTCAACATAGGCATAACTAATCTTGTTGTTATTACTAGCAATCTCCAAAGCTCTTAAAATTACATCTGCCTCTAACCCTTCATCCAAAAACATAAGCAATTTATTTTTTGCACTTGTATTAGTAAATCCAAAACCGTTTGAATCCCAAAAATCCATGATTAATTTCTCTGGCGTAGTAGTAGTATTTAAATTCTTTTCATTATTACCCTTATTACCATTATTGTTTGTGTTCACTTGTTGTTCATTTGCTGTCCATTTGTTGTTCATTTGTTGCTCATTAGGTTGATAAAGATTCCAGTTTTTTATTGTTACAACACTGTATTTAGTAGTTGATTTGATGTTCAGAAAATCATTAGTTTCTAAAAACTTTAACCACCGCCAAAGTGTACTTTCTGGGACCTTTTCGCTCTTTTTCACACCATCGTTATAAGATTTTTCCAAGGAAAATCTCCCTGTAACAAATTGACCTGGTTGAAGTTTTATAATTTGTTTACCTACTAGCTGCTCATGATCTTTATGTGAAGCTTCCAGAAGACAGAGCATCCACAATTTCAATAGTTTGGAATCCTGCCATACTGGATTATTCATGATTTTCCTGTGGATGCTTACCCATCCTTGCAAAGTGGTCACCGCCTATTTATTAACTTCCTTGGTATAAATCTCGTAAATCGTGATAGACTAATAATGCTTAGTTTTTGAATTGGGCCCGATGTTGGTAGCATCGGGTTTATTTTGTTGAATTAAACTTCGGTAATAACACACCTAAAAAACATCCGTTTTTGCCACCTCGTTTTATCTTCCATCCTGAGGAACAATCCTGTTCGCCATTACCACCACGATTACATTCTGAACAAGCTACCCACAAATGACCTCTTGTATCAACTTTGCTATGTTTTGGTTTCACTTACCGCACCTCCCTTCCGCTGTGAAATCACCAAGCATGAACCCGACAATGAAGGTAAATACTGAAAACAAATAAGCTGCTAGTATCATGACACTCGCCTCGGCACCCAAGCCTCTATGTAGCGGACAGCTGACTGCATATCCTTACGCTTGATGTCTTTGTAGCTGGTTACCGCAAAGCGGTCTTTAATCTCCCTATGAAGCTCGCTAAATAGCTTTCCACGAATCTCTTTATCACTTTCCAACCCATATACCCTGCTGTTGACTGCCTTTTGGATTCTGCGCTGTTCCCCGTGATCCAAGGTGATTTGATTTTCCACCATGCCTCGTACCTCTTTTATTTCAGTTTTAACGATTGTTATTTCTTCTGCTGTTTCTAGTGAGAGTTTCATCGATGCCATGAGTTGTTCTTTTTCGGATAGAACTCGCGGCTTCTTCAATTCCTCTTCCATTTGTTCAAATTGGTCAATATACGCTTCTTTAAATTTCATTGCCTCTTTCCCGGTGTAACCCATGGCCAAAAGAGTAAATCCTTTTTTGCTTGCGTAATACATTGGCAACTCTTTATTTTGAGAATTAACATAAGTGGACTCCACGAAATTGTGGACTCTAAATTCTTCACTGCACCCTAGATCGCGAATATCTTGAAGCACTCTGTCGTGCCTTTTTCCAAACACTTCTGCAACTGTTAATGAATCTGTGACAACATGACCTTTTTCCACGAACACTAACTGATTCATTCGTTTCTCCTCCTATGCACCGCTTTTATTTTTATGATTAGTTTCATTCCTCAAATTTCGCCATTCGGCTAAAAGAAAAGAGGTTTTTCAACCTCCTAAATTTGGCTGGATACATTCCCATTGATAGTCTTTAAATTGAATCTCATCATTTTTGATAATCGTTCCCTTATGAATCTCAATATCTTGGTTAAATTCCATGCCACGTTCAAAGGCATAAATTTTAAGGTCAATACCATATTCTTTTGATAGTTCTGCTAAAGGATTAGCATCAATACCCCAAGCAGCCTTGTAATCCTCGATAACTAAAACATGCGTTTCGGCATCTTCATCCCGAATTTCCCACTCAATGGAGCTACTTTCAATAAAATTTCTACGCGTTCCTTTCACATGAAAACCATCATTCCCTGTTGACTCAATTCTCATTGACCACTCATCCTCAATTAAATTTACATCTGGGGCTTTCAAGTCTGGTCTTAGAGCTTGAATAATCATTGGATGAATAGGTGTAAATGCCTCTAACAAAAACCTTCTAATATTTTCTTTGGAGCCACGTACCTTTAAATTACCTTCACACCAATTTGGCATTGTTTCTCCTCCATTTTTAGTTAGTTTGCAACTGGAATTAATCAATTACTGTCCATCAAATACTTAAAATCCTGCACCATCTTATCAATGTCCCCGTTATAGAATTTGTTGTAATAATGGCGATTTAAAACAGTTAATTTATCATTTTCTTCTTGAAGTTGCTGTGCGTATCTAATAACGGAAAAGATCATTTTAAACTCCATATCGTCACCAAGATTTTTGAGTAATTCTTGCTTTTGAAGGAAGTGTTTTTCCATTTGTTCTAAATTCACGGTACAAACACCATCTTTCTGTAGGGTTTTTCTTCGTAAAGCGAACTATAGAATATCTTCTTTCCAATCCCAATACGTGTCACCAGTTTCAATTTCTTCGCCATCTTCAGCTTCTTCATAAACAGGCTGTTTTGTGTCTTCTGAATAAAATTGTTTTTCGATTTTTGCTAATACAACGTGTTCATCTGTAGTAAATTCATCATCAAATGAGTTTTTGTACCATTGTTTTTCTTCGTCATATACCTTTTCGGCTTCTTGCTTGTTATCCGTTGTAAGAACTAAACCGTTGTCGTGACTCCAAACCATCCACATAAATTTCACTCCTTTTTTATTTCGCATTTTGGGTCTAAGGTACTTTAACAACTTTCCCGGTAAGCTTTTGAATTTCTTTTTTGAATAGATCCGCGTCTGAATTTGTATCTGAAAGATGCAGCAACCAAATTTCCTGTACCTTTGATAAATCATTGGCTTTTAAAAATTCCCTCACGTTCTCCAAGCTGAAATGGGACCGCATGAGTCGTTTTTTTCTGCCTTTATCTATAAACCCCTCGGCTACGTTTTGATTAAGGATAGCTAGGCTGTAATTGCACTCGACCATGATGTGTGTAAGCCCTTTAAACTTGTAACGGATGAAATACGTGTCAGTAGCAAAAAGTAATTTCTCACCCTGCTGGTTAGCCAAGAGAAATCCAATTGGTTCGCTGACATCGTGCTCCACTTCAAAAGGTAAGATGGTCCATGTACCTATTCGGAATTGTTCTTTGACCGTTACAGGCTTCGTTCTGTGTCCGCTAATACTAAGTGACTCAAATGTTCCTTTCGAAGCGTACACATCGATTCCAGCCTTCATAACATCCTTTATCGCTTTCACATGGTCATTATGTTCATGGGTGACTAGACAGCCTGCTACCGATGAAACTTGAAAGTTAAGACCACGCATAATCTCTTTGTAGGCAATCCCACATTCCAAAAGGAGGGGAGTACTACCATCCGTTACGTGATAACAGTTCCCCTTACTACTGGAAGCTAAAGCTTTAATCTCAATCAAAACCCTGGACCGCCCACATATTCCATTTGTGGTTGTTGTACTTCGATGTGAGGAGGTTCGTTATTTTCAATTTGTGCTGGTTCTTTAGGTGATTCTTCAAACTCCACATCGATAATCTCGCCATTGGCGTTATTTTTAATTTCCTCTTCTAGTTGCGCTTCCTCCGCCGCATCATCTGCACGATTAACATGCTGCATAACCAAGCTACTATCATCGGAAGAATTCATAAACTTTTTACAAGCACGGTTTATAACTGTTTTCTTTGCCATTTCTCCCTTAAATTCATCGTGCGTACTTCCCTCTTTTTCTACCGATTGCCCCTTTGCCCAAAATTGAGCTTTGCTCCAAGCTTTTCTGATTTCATCAATTGTCATTAGTTCGTGGTAAACGCTACCATCATCCATCACGATGGTTGCATATGCTCCGATTACTTTGTCTTTGTTGATGTTTCCGAATTTCTGCTTATGTGTAAGATTGGTGATTCGACCGTTAACTATTTCGTAGTCAACTTCATCCCCTTCATAAATGACAGCTGCGTCGATGTTTTTTGCATCGGTTACACGTTTGGTAACGGCCATCGTACCGAAATAGGATCTTTGAAACACAAGTACGGTGCCGTAAACGATGAAATAACCTTGTTTCTTCGCTGGATTCAACCCTTGAACAACCATATCCAAAAGAGCGTTCGCAACACTGTCTCTTGTACAAACCTCTAATGCGGGTTTTTGGTTTCTATCCTTGATAGTTTGCAGGATAAGCCATGCAGATTTCATGGCATTCTCTGGGCTGTAGTTAGCAGGGAAATGAACCTCTCCCTTTTCCTGAAATTCTTTTACCTTTGCCGCTACAATATCAACCGTATCTTTTTTAATTAGTGCTAATTGATTACTCATTAAATTGCCTCCTCTAAGCTATTTTCTATCTGTTCTACCCTAAGTACCTTATCCGCTTCTGAAACGATTAGGCTGACCACCTGAGCCTTTGTATCAATTAATTTCGTGACTGCTTCC
This sequence comes from Neobacillus sp., assembly GCA_029256785.1. Classification (GTDB taxonomy): domain Bacteria; phylum Bacillota; class Bacilli; order Bacillales; family Cytobacillaceae; genus Neobacillus. The sequence goes on along the minus strand of JAQSXG010000002.1, from coordinate 37,294 downwards.
GCGTTATCAACAAAGATTGGAGCTGAGAAACCGTAATGTTCGGAAAGTGTATTAATGATGTCTAATCCAACATTAATTTTCGCCGCATTATTAAGCCCTGAGGAGTATGGCACGCCTTTGAAAAGCGTCTCGCATACTTCTGTTAGCCCACCGTTGATTTGCTCTGAAAATAGCTTGAATTTGGCGTATTTGAACTTGCTATTAATCTTCTCTTCCAGTAAGTTCACCTTGGTACGGATAAACTCTTCTGTTAGGTACAGTTCGCCTTCCAACTTTTCAAACTCTGCCGCAAGTTGTCTTTCTTGTGCTTTTAGTTCAACGATTCTTGTCTGTGATTGAGATACCACCGCGAATTTCCCTAATTCCCCTTGAAGTTGATCGCGTTTTATTTTTAATTCAGTAACTTCAAACTGTATTGATTGAATCGATTGTTCAGCCGCTTCTTTTAATTCAAGGATTTCCTCTGCAATCAACTGTTTTTCTTCTAATTTCGTTGCGTATTCAGGATTTTCTAAAATATCCACAATAGTGATTTCGACTGTGGACAACTCCCCTTTAAGCTTAGTAACTAGCTCTTTCTTTTCTTTTAATTGACCTTCGATTTTTAAAATTTCTTTATCTAGTTGGTCATTGGCATTTTTCACTTCATCCAGCTTTTCTTTCGCCTGCTTACCCTTTTTCTGAATGGATTCTAGGCGCTCGGATTTCGTCCGATTAAATTCAGCTAACGCTTTATCTTTCGCTGATTGCACTTGTTCTTCTGGTAGAGACTGACCACATGTAGGGCAACTACAATCTGACTCATGGGTAAATACCCTGTCGTTCACCTCATGCCATTCTTTTAATAGTCGCTCTCTGTTATCATTCAAATCGTTAATGTTGTATACATTCATTTGTTTGCGCTGTTTAATTGATTCAATCTTTGAGCCAAGGATTGTTACATTTGAGTTTTCTTCTTGGATACGAGCTTTTAACGAATAAACCTTGTCGTTTGAGTTAGCCTGGTGCTCTTGTTTAATTTGAAGCATAGAAATTTCGATTTCTTGAATTTCTTTTTGTTTGGCAGAAATAGCACTACCGTTCCGAATATTATTTATCAAAGTCATTTTTTCATCGATATCGCCGTTAAGTTGAGTAATCTCAGCTTCCAGTGATTGTTTTTCAACTCCATCCAACTGAGGCAATGACCGCTGGATTTCATCAATTCGAACCGGTATTTTTTCTATTTCCTTATTAATTTCTGTCCTTCGAGCCGCAATGATTTTCCGATGGTTTTCAATGGACCGACCTTGTAAGATAGTTGGTAGTGCTAACAGCGAACTATCACTGGCGATAACCTCCGCATCCGATATATCACCACAGATTTCTAGCAATGTTTTACGACGATCTTGCCACTTCACTTGCTCATTAAAGTAAGATGGTGATGTAAGTAGTTTGAAAATATCCTCTTTGATGATGGAATCGACTTTCGCTGTGTACTCGTTTTTCTTGGAAGGAACACCGTCGATATAATATTTTGTTTCGTGACCTGTGAAATCAGCTGTTGCTGAACCACGCTTTTTAGTCCACTTTTCCATGTAAACCTTACGAAGAGTAAGGGTAATACCGTTAATATCAAACGTAGCTTCAACCTCGTGTTCTAAGCCATGGAGCTCTTTTCCATCGACAAGGGTTTTAATGGCAAAATCCTTTTTGTTCTGGCTATCTTTGTCAAATAAAAGCCACATACAGCTATCAAATATAGTGGTTTTTCCTGTTGCGTTATCGCCAAATATAGAAGTATTAAGACCATTAAGAGTCATTGCAAAATATGGGATTCCTTTGAAATTTTTTAATGTTAGACTTGTGAGGGTTAATCTGTTCACGCTGTCTCCTCCTCTTCCTTTTCCAATGCCGCCAATTCTTTCAACAATTCTTCTTTTCTGGATTCTTTAAACTGTGGAAACAGATCCAAGTTTGTTGCTATGGCGAAAATTTTTATTCCTTCAACAGAGATAGAAATTTTATAAGGGTATTCAGAACTTGATCGTCTTTCGAGTTCTAGATTTTCTTTACCAACTAATTCGGATAAACACACATGTACTTCTCCGTCGATGTGAATATTCGTTGACCCTTCTTCCTTAAATTGACTTTTCAAATCCTTGAATTGATTACTTAAATCAGCTAATTTTTTGAGCAATTCGATGTTCATTATTAATTCCTCCTAATAATTTCTTTTGATAATATTGGAGGGCCTGATATACTATAAGTAGTTGATTTTTTCTAAGGCCCCAACCGAAACCCTGTGTCCGAAGCACGGGGTTTTATGCTGTTGTAAATTCAAAGCCGTATTCCTCATGAAGAACTTTTTCTAAAACCTTTTCTGCAAAGACTGTTAACCTCGATTCGTCCAGCACCACCCCCATTTCGTTTATGTTGTGAAAGGTGAAAAACACCCTTTCTTCCAGATACCGTTTTAAATTTCCCTTGAGGATCTGTTCTTGGAAATTCTCCTGGTCGATGACTATCTCGTCACCTTCTAATAGCTCCGTACCGTAGAAATCAATGCCGCAGCATTCCGGCTGGTTTACTACATTTTCTAATCCCTGAATTTTGAGATAACCGTATTGGTTCATTTCTGATATCATTGGATGTTCCATTAGCAGTTCACCCCTGTAATTTTGATGTTGAATAAATCAAGCGTAATTTTAATTCCTTCCAATTGACCTGCGTGAAATGATCCACTTGATTCTGAGATGTATTTTTTATAGAAAAACTGAGCTTCTTTATAAATTTTTGATATTTTCTCTTCGGGACTAGGTTCCACATCGAACCCCACATAAAGCGCTGAACAAAGTGCATTTAAGCTTAATGCCCGTAACGGTTTTTCATCATCAGTCCAAATGTGGTCCACATGCCAGCGGACAATATCTTCATCCGTGACCTTTTTCCTAGCGACTTCTAACGCTTTTGCTTGTTCCCTTGTTAAAATGACCTTCACTTGTTTCACCGCCCTTGTTTGATAGCCATTGAAGCAAAACTTTTTAGCCTCTTCAGATAAAAAACGATTTGTTATTCATCCTTTTTATTAAGAAACTTTCCCTTGCTGGTCAATCCAGTTGAAAAATGCGTCGCGGTTCACCTTTTTTAATCTACCGATACGAACCACAGGAAAGCCTTGTTGGTCCATTAATTCATAAGCAATCCGTTTGCCAATCCCTAAAATCTCCATTATGTCTTTCACGTTTAGTACTAAAGGGTAATCTTCTTTACGTTTCACCAGTTCTTCCTCCTTATTGACCTATAGGGACACCATTAATCGAAAAAAATTTCGTTTACTACTGTTCTTAGTGCCCTAGCGATTCTGATTTTCAATGATGCATTTATCGGCCTCTTCTCATTTTCGAGTGCGCTTAAGTACGATACGCTTATTTTTAACATTTTCGCCAATTCCGCTTGAGTGAGTTCTAGTTCAAGTCGTCTTTCTTGTATTCGGTTTGGCAATCCATCACCTCCTTATGGTTTCCCTAACGGTCAACCACTGTAACCTTAGTATATATCCAGTTTCCCCAAAGGTCAACTAATATCTTTTAGTTTTTTTAATTATTTTTCAGTTGTATAATATAGAGTGAATGTTTCCTTTTCGGGAAACATATTTTGTGGGTGGTGGAAACTTTGAAAGACATTGGACGAAGAATTAGAGAAATTAGAGAAGAAAAGAAAATGAGACAGGAGGATTTAGGAGAAAAGCTAGGGAAGACAAAAAGTTATATATCTAAATGGGAAAGAGGAGCGAAACCGATCAACCTGGAAAACCTACAGAAAATCGCAGAAGCGCTCGAAGTAGATGTAACTGAACTCTTTCCAGATAAAGAGAAAACAACTAATCCATTTTCAGGCGATGATGATTGGTTTTTTGTAATGAATGAATTAAAAGAAAAAGGATTCACTCCAAGCGAGGTCTATTTAAGAATGGCGCAAGAGTCAGTAAAAAAGGATAAAAAAGGTGAGTAAAAAGAACCCAAAAGACACAAATGAGTAACATTCGACAAAATTAGAACCAATTTGTCGAAATTGTGCAATAAGAAAAAGGGTTTCCCTCATGGTCAATTCGTTATATAATTGAATCATTAAAAGAACATTCGTTCCCATTTTTGTTCTTAATTCCATGAGAGAAGGCGCACATGTGAGAAAAATATTGAAGGTAGACGAGTTACCCGAAGGCTTCTTTTATTTTACAGATACACACATCGTCCAAGGCATCGGAAAAATAAAAAAAGAGGAGCAAGAAGATGAAAGGGTACATTCGAAAAAGAGGAACCAAATGGGCTTACACTGTCGACATTGGGAAAGATCCACTGACAGGAAAGAGGAAACAAAAGTCTCGATCGGGATTTAAAACAAAAAAAGAAGCTCAAGCTGCATTAGCCGAGCTGGTGAATACTGTAGAAAAAGGAAATTATCATGAACCACAAAAAAGACGATTCAAAGAGTTTGCAATTGAGTACTTCGAAAATAGTTACAAAAACAAAGTAAAGAAGTCATCTTATGAAACAGACTTCCATGTGATAAACACTCACTTAATCCCTTTTTTTGGAGAAATGGACTTGAATGACATTGACCAGTTTTTAATCCATAAGTTTTATTCTCAAAAAATTGAACAGGGTTTGTCCTCTGCCTACATTCATAAAATGCATAATATAATTAGTTTATTACTTCAGGTTGCACATAAATGGGAGATTCTACGCAAAGACATTATCGGTATGGTAGAACCTCCACGGGTTGTGAAAAAAGAAATAAACGTATGGAATATCGAGCAAATCAATACTTTATTGGAAATCGCTAAACACTCCAGATATTTCCCCATTTTCTATTTAGCTGCATACACAGGTATGAGAAAAGGGGAAATATTAGGATTAACATGGAATGATGTTGACTTCGATGAAAAGATGATCTATATCAAAAGAACACTCTATAAAGTAAAAAGTGGTTACCTACTTCAAGAGCCTAAAACGCAAAGTTCCAATAGAAGCATCTATATGGATGATGATATTATAAAAGTCCTAAAAAATCAAAAAGAAATGCAAGATGAAGAACGTATGAAGTATGACGGAGTTTATAAGGAACATCAAATGGTGTTTGCTCAAGAGACTGGTGAGTTTGTTTCCCCATCGTCGGCTAATACCATGCTTGGTCGGTTTGTAGTAAGAGCGGGGTTGCCACCCATACGATTCCACGATTTACGACATACACACGCCACGATCTTACTACAAATGGGAGTCAACCCTAAAATTGTTGCTGAACGACTAGGTCATTCATCTGTTCATACAACATTGGACACCTATTCTCATGTTCTTCCTGGAATGAAAAAGGAGCTTAGTGAACTATTTTCTCTAGCGATGAAAAGTGGTCAGATTGTGAGCAAGGGTGTTTAGGAGGATGCTGAAAGATAGATACTAAAGGGATTCATCATGTGTGTATATTAAGCGTTAGGTTGATAATATAGTGTCGTTTGTAGTCTTTTAAAGGATTTTCTCCACCCACAGGAGCCTTAAACTCGTTGATTTTCCTTTAATTATTTTAAGTGCGTGAGCAATTTGTGAGCAACGTGGTCAGTTAATAATTGACCGCGTTTTTTATTTTCTCCAAGAAAAAAGGAGAGATATATCTCTCCTCCTCACCTTATATCTTCTTTTGTATAAATCAGACAGTGCACTTTATTTTCTTTGCAATATTCATTTAGCTTTTCTTTTCTTAACGGAGTAACAGTATAAAAAACAAGTGTAGGCATATGATTAAATTTATTTTCGATGAGTGGATTTAACTTTGAATACGCTTCAATTTTCTCTTTGTTCTTTGACATGGATTGAGTTTTATCAACTTCTAGAAAGTAAAATTTGCCTTGGAGTGTAAATGTAGCATCAGGTATTAATACGTGTTGTGTTAGCCCTTGTGTAAACTGTATTGGCTCCTCTATTCGCCAGTCTTTTGGGCAATAATAGTGAAGGTACATATCGTTTCGTAGAAGATGATGTTCGACTTGCAACCCCCATTTACCTTCATTGTCCGCTCCGACTAATTCCTTTCCCTTTGCGCTTAGGTAATAAACGTTTTTCCCTTCGTGAGTCTTTACTTGAAGGTATTCCTTCATTTCGTTTAGTATCTTGAGCGCGTTTCTGTCTGTTTTTAGGTCGTGTTTCTTTTGAAGTTGCTCCCTGGTTGCGAACTTCATCACGCCCAAACTTAATAATATCTCCTCCTGTCTCCTGCGTTTCCTCTCTGTTTGTGTTATTCCTTTCATATTTACTCAACCTTTCCCACATATCATTATCATCCAAAAATGGCACCTGTAGTTCTTTTAATTCGTGAGTCTTATACAATGCTCTCCCTTTAATATCAGATCTAAGAGTTTCTGCTCCCCTTTCGTCAATAGCAACTTCGGAACCATAACCAGTAGGTAGTCGAAAAGACATCTTCCCATCTGCATTTTGTTTAACTGAACGTGGCAAAGTGTCAGCAGTAGGGTATTGGGTACAAAATATCTCTCGATAACCTAAACCTCCACCAATACGAGTGATCTCGCCTAATACCCATTGACATTGCTCTAACGCTTTCTTCATTTCTCCAAGCATCCATCTTTCGGGAGCTAGTTGCGCAGCTTCATCCACTATAACAAACCGTCTTTTTTTAATAGGAGTATTAGAAATATTGGCCCAGTACTTCTGTCGAAATAACGCAAAGTCATTCTGCAATTCCTGGTGAATTTCTTGCAGCATCGTTAAAGCCTCGAACGGATCACTAGCTACTCCTTTCACTTGCTTTAATTTTTCATATCGCCCAAATTCAAGACCGCCCTTTAAATCAATAATATAAAATTCAACATCCTCTGAATGATGCTCGATTAAGAAAGTTGTCAGTACCTTTAAAAATACTGTTTTACCGAAACGAGTCATGCCAGCTACCGTCATGTGTGGAATATGCTCAAAGTTATGCCATATTGTTTCTTCCAGTCCGCGACCTAGAGGTATTAGCCATCCATCCACACTAGGGACTTTAGAATATGGATATAAGCTAGGGATATCATGATCAAATACGCTTATAGTTAAAAACTTGGGTGTTATTTCTAATTCAGGGTTTTCTCGCTTAAATTCGACTATTACAGGACGGTTTAAGCCATCAGAGAAGAATCCTACCTGTTTCTCCATATCAGCTATTTTTGTTGCTGGTAACCCTAATGGGATTGTATAAAGGTATCTAGTACCAATCTCATTATCACCGTCCATGATGGCTAGTTTCTTCTTAAACTTCGGAATCTGTAACTGACCTTGTTTATTTGGTATTCCGTACTTCGTATTTTCAAATATAGTCTGTATCTTCTTTTTATCATTTGGCTTACCCTTTGGTGTTAATGCTGCAACTGCAATTAAGGTTGGGACTAATGCCCATTCGAACATAAATATCACACCTCATAACAAACTTACGCCAGTATTATCTTCAATTAATTTCCTAAATATATCTAACTGTAGGTCAACTTCTCCTAATGCTTTATAAAATTCATTATCATCACGATGGACAAAACTAGACTCCATTTCTGTTATATTTTGAACAATAGAACTATATACAGGAAGCAACTCATTAAACTTCACTTTTCTTCATCCTGTTTGCAACAATTAGATTCATCATCAAACCAATACCAACATTTGTGTATAGAACAATATATTTGTTCAATCCACTCATCGCAAATTTTAATAATAAGCACAAACAGCTCCGCCTTTCGCGAAATTTGGAAGGCATCCGAATACGTAGAATGAGTATTGGGAAGGGACCCAATAGTTTCAAGCAATCCGAACCACGTAAAACAAGCAATAAGCTATAAAATTACTAATATCGGAACATTCCACGGAAATTACACCAGTAGAACTACTTTAAGACATAGCATTACGAATCCGAAACCAATCCCGCCATACATTACCCAACGTACTAACGATTCGTTGATCGTCACTCCTAGCTTTTCTAAAGTAATCAGTACTAAAAGCGTTGTACCCATACCTAAAAAGAAGGTCAATCCTGCATCCACACCCATCAATACACCAGGACTTGGAGCCAAAAACATTTTGAAGGGAATCACCTCATATCCCATTCTGTACCCCCTTTTCAATTTTTTCATAAGCTTCATAACCAGCAACTCGACCAAACAAATACCCAGCAGCACCAGCACCTAATACAATAATCATAATCATCTAATTACCTCCTCTCATAGCCCAACAGTAATCACAAATATCTTTATCATTAGTAAAAAGGTAATCGCTGCGCTCTTGGTTGCAATCTTCACAAGTTCTCATTTGTCATGCACTCCTTCCCAGCCGATGATAATGTCACCGCTGGTACCCCTAAGTTTACAAATGTAAGACGAGTCGTTAGCATTAAACCAATAAGTAGAACATGAATATAGATTGTAAGATTCGTATTGTTGCTGAAATGAGTTCAAAAACAAATCCCATCCATCTTCCTTCACTTTTTGTTTGGCAATTTCGTGCGATATAATTTGGTCAAAGAAAGCCAAATTTACCCCTCCCAATAAAGCTGAATGATTTTTTTTTCGATATTGCTGTAATAATCAACACGGGTAGCATCGAATTTGTACATATGGTCCAAAATAGACTCATGCTGTTCTTTCGTCTTTGCCTGATTAGACAGTACTCTAAGGTCAGCTACGTCATATAGAAAACCCACTTTTTCTAATTCTTTATATGGATCTCTCTCGTTCTTAACATCCTTATACCCTTGAAACATTGACCAAACTATATCGTTTATCAATCCGTACCCTCCTTTCGTTGTTCTGTTCATTGTATGAAGGTTTGCCTAAAAAATGTCTGTACACACGAAATTTAATGACACCTTTTTTGAACTTAAATATCATGAAGGGAAAACCCAAGCTCATAGAGAAATTAGTAAGTGGTGATGATAATGCTAAAACCCAACATTGAAGCGTTAATTGAAAAAAGTGGATTTAGAAAAGGATACATAGCAGAAAAGTTAAACGTTTCTGTTAGGCAGTTGAGGAAATATGAAAAAGGAGAAAGTTTTATACCTATTGAAAAAGCGTATGTATTAGCAGATTTATTAGAGGTAAGGGTAGATGATTTATATGAACGTGATAATACAAATTAGTTATATTTCTAATGATAATGAAGTTTTGCAAAGAGGGAGTTTCCCCTTGAGAGGAAAGTCAAAGGAAACAGTAGCATTTGCTTGGTGGAGACAAATACGAAGGGAAACACCATATTGGCCAGAATTAGTAAAGGTGCTTTGTGATGGTGAAGATATAACTGAATTGGTGAAGAAATTAGAAAAAGCCCCTCTCGATTAAGAGAAGGGCTATCTTGTTACAAAACTAGGGATCCGTCATTAGTAGCTTTTGCAGTGACTTTTACTTCCGTGTTCGTAGCCATTTCACCTTTAGAATTTAAATAATACTTTTTACCGTTATCCTCGACGACTGTATCTTTAAGCATTGCACCCGATTCATTCTTAGGATTTAGATAATACCATTTTCCACCCCAGAATAACCAACCAAAAGCAGTTGCTCCGCTTGGATGCATATAGTACCATTTGTCATTAACGTGCTGCCATCCTGTAAGCATAGCACCATCAGTACCAAGTAGGTACCACTTGCCTTTGTCCTTTTGCCATCCAATGACCATTACCCCTGCTGCGTCCAGGTAGTACCATTTATTATTATCAAGCACCCAGCCTGTTTGCTTAACACCATTTTTATAAAAGTACCACTTGCCATCTGTTTTTTGCCAATAGCTATCAATCATTGCGTTTACGACATCACTGATAAATTGGTCCCAAGTAATACAGTTTTTTACAAAGGCGTTTTTGTCCGGGTCCGTTTTGCGTTTAGGGTCCAGTTGAGAATGCGGGACAATCTTTTTGCGAGGGTCCCAACTAAACATACGGCAAAGGTAAGCCCAATACCACACATACCTCTTATACGCCTCCGCCCATACGATATTACCGCCCCAGCATAGTTCTACACCGATGGCGATGTCATTAGCGTCATCACCAAACATAATATTATCTGTCGTGACATCATAGATAACATGCCATGCTTTTTCAGGCACTCCTACAGTCACGGGAATAATCTCTAAAATGTATTTGTCATCAATAAAGGTATGAGCTGATGCACTCGGTTGTTCTCGGTTAAAATAAGTACGGTTATTGTAGGCTGTTGAAGCACCGTTACCAATATCATGGGCTACCCCAAATTGAGGTTTACCTCCCACAAGTAACTGCCCGCTCCTGGCATTACCCTTGCTGATGTAATCCCTTGTAATTTCGTACATTACTGATCCTCTCCCTTTCTCGATTGAGCTCGCTTCATTTTTGCTTCTAACTCACTGGTTATTAAATTAAGCGCCCAAATCGGGATCCATTTATCCCATCCAGCTCTTGTGAAATTTGCAGTCATAGAAACACAGGTATGGTAGAGAAGGCCCACTGTAAGCATGTAGAAGAAAAACCCTTGTGTATTTAATGCCGAGTCCACTAATTTCCCAAACACCGGGAGCGTTATGATAACCAACGTCCTGATAATACCAATAATCCCATATTGTGAAGAATAACTTTTATCTTTGGTTGCTGCAGCAATTGCGCCCAACCAATCCAAGCAAATTGCTAATGCGAGAGTGCCAATTACAATCAATCTTCCTTCACCCCCGTAAATTTGGCTAATCATACTGCCTAGTCCAGCACCGAATACAGCTATAAAACCCGTTTTGTTATTAACCAGATTACTAAAATTTAAAATTTCTAGATATGCTTTCATTTCGTACCTCCTCAAATTTTAAAAATAAAAAAGAGAGCTGAAATATCAGCCCCCTTGCCCTAGATATACAAACCAAACAAACATTGCTGCTACTACCCACCACACTAGATTTCTTATGAAATTGGAAAATGGGTCAAACTTCGACCATTTTTCTCTGAAACGGTCCATTTTTTCCGCAAAGACAGGATCGCGTTTTTCTTTTTCCACTACATATGAAACGTAAATACCAAAAGCAAAAACCCCTAGACACGCTAACCCAAAATACATAAAAAACGTGAGCATTATTCACGCCCCTCTCGTATAGCCGCCCTCGCTTTCTTTCCTGCATTGGTTAAAATCTTGTCCATAGCCTTCTTAATGCGCTCGAAGTCTGTGGAGTTTCCACCAATGGAGGAGGAAGCCTTGGCTAATTCTTTTTTAACTTCTTCTCCCATAATCCGTTGCATTTCTGATTGTTCGGCACCTGTTAGTTTGATACCATCTAACGTTTTTGGTGCATAACGTGGTGCTGCTGTTTTATCTCCTGTGGCATTGATATAATCCAGCACAAACTTAGCTTCGAATGATGGTTTATATTTACTCACAAAGGACGGATTGAAGAACACATTGCCTATAGTATTCGTGTTGTTCGGATAGAGTTCCTTCCTATCCCCAAAGGTATTATAAGAAGGTGGAAGCTGTTTGTTATAGCCTGGTATCTTGTTTATCGCCATATTCCCAAACTTTTCACCAAAGGTTGGATCAGTGGTATTTCGTGAAGTGTTATCTGTTGCTTTACGGAATTGATTTAAGATGGTTGGTACAAAAGAACTACCAGCACTTTGCATTGAACCTGCTATCTTTTCAGACCAAGTTTCATTCGGCGGGCCAGATACAAAACGATTAATTCCTTGTAAGGACGACATATTAACAATCGTATTCAAGGCACTATCTCCAGCACGAATAGCTCTTTCGGCTATAGTTGGACTCTCACTTTCTCGATCAGCTTGATTGATTCCTGTTCCTAATGAAATAGATAGAGCAATTGGTTGCATCCAATCATAGGATATAAAAGTATCACCTTCTTTCAATTCTAAATCATCAAGGTTTAATCCGCCAGTGACAAAACGTTGTACCGCAGTAATATTCACGCTGTTTGGCTGTTTACCTGCCATCTTTTCTAACTCTTTTACTTCATAGTCAGAGTTTCCAGCAGAAGTTAATACACCCTTATCGGCTAAAATATAACCGAATCCAGAGAAACCAACCGTTCCTACGATTGCCCTAGATAGCGCCACTTGCCCTTCACGTAAATCTAGAGGATTCTTTAACTTTACATAGTTTTTAAACAAGTTAGCCGAACGAACCAATCCAGCAGGCGAATATTCAATTGCTCGCATGACTAGGTTTGCTGGTGTTTTCGGAAAAGGAATAATAAAGCTTCCTGCCCCAAACTCCTTCGTTTTTGCCATCCCTAAAGTTGCGACATTCGTTGATAACTCGTTTAATCCTTCTTTGCCTTTAGTTAATACTTTCGCCAAGGCTGTATTGTCCTGGAAAGTTGCATACTTGCCGTATTGTTCTGCAATGGCAATCATGTTATCGTCTGCTTCACGGAAATATTGATCGGCAGCTTCTCTCATTGCCTTCCCTTTTAACCCTTCGTTCATAGCTCTTAAAGTAGCTTGTTCTCGTAAGGTTTGATTGTATGCTCGCATATATCCAGCTGTATCGAAAGAACGCATCGTGACACCCAAGAATTTCTCTGTCCAATGTAACGGGTTAAACTTTGAAACTAACGCTTTCTTTACAAACCCCAAGTTTGGAGACAAAGAACTAAAGGCAGGTGATTTTATATCGTAGGCCGTATTTAATCCTAACGGATTGACACCTTTCCATCCCGCTTTTGTCCCTAGCTTCATGCCTTTACCATAATCCTTAGTCGGGTTCATAAAGTTCCCCCAACGGAATTGACCTGTATTAAAAACGATAGTCCTTTTTCCTCCCGTTATGCTAGTTCTAGCTATATCGATAGGTACTGCTAATAGTTTACTCACCCGATCCACTCGATAGAATACCTCGTTACCGATAATATTCCGCATCACGGTTAAAGGATTTAAGAGCATTGCTTGGTAATGAGTAGACGAAATCATTTGTGCAAAAGTTGGTTGCTCGAGCTTGTTTAAAGCCACTTGTAAATCCATGCTGGCTAGAAACTTTGAATCTCCTGTTGCATTTACTAATCTTTTAGTGAGTTCCATCAATTCTTCGGCTGCAGCTGGTGAAAGGGTTTCGTTCTCCATTGCTTTATTAACGATTTTTTCTGCTTGCGTCAATCTTTTAGGTGACACTTTAGATGATGTAATATTATAATTATCGACCGCTTTGTTGTAAATCTGTTGCATATACGGCTTAATTTCATCCCCTAATTCTTTCACCATTTGCTCGGAAAAGTCCGCAAACTTAACCGCACCTTTGGCAATCTTCGAGGCACCAATGACTGTATAATCATAGAAAATATCAACTGGTAAGGAGTTCGCTCGGTTCCTTCTTGCTTCAATCCGCTTTTTAGCCTCCGCTTCTTGCTTACCCATGAAATCCACGACTTTATCACGCGAACGCGCATCTTTCACAGGCTTTACCTTTGCTGGCTTGGCGCTAGCATCCAGATCACCAACAAACTTTTTCGCATCGGACATAAAAGATTGAACAACCTTTAATTCCTCGTCATTTAGCTTATTTCCTTTTTTTGCTTTATCTAGTAATTTAATTACGCTGTTTCCAATTTCTTGTTGTCCAGTGAGTTTTTGAATACTGTCTGCAGCTACGGCAATATCTTCAGCAATCTCAGGAGTTAAGGTAACTTTCTTCCCTGCTGGAAGGGTTTGATTTAACTTCGTTACTCTCCGTTGAGCCCGGATTAAATGCCCCTCAACGGATAATTTATTATAAACCGAAAACCCTTGTAATCCTTGTCCAGCTTTTGTTCCTTCTTTTGCTAAGATGTCGGCTAAATCCACCGCTCTCTCAAACTCTTTATTGGATTGGAATACATCAATCAATCTAGCTCCTACAGCAGTATGACGCTTGTCGAAACGGTCCGCATTTTTTACAAATTGAAAGGCTTCTTCTACATCCCGGTTAATGATTCCATTCGCAAAGTCCACCACTTCTTTGTCGCTGATTTTTTGATACGTACGGTCAAGGTTTTTAATGCCATCTACAAATTCGTCCGATGCTTTTTCAGAGTTTGCAAGAGTACTATAGTGCTTCCGTTCTCCTGTTTTAGGAGGGAGATTTTCAGGACGTTCTAATTGTCTCACTGATTCTTGTTTAGGCGCATTTACTGGTGGTTCTACAGGTTTTGAAGGTGGTTTAGGTGTATTCGTATTCAAAGGTGTTTCGATTTGCTGTGTGCTGTTCTGACGATTGGTTTTAAAGGTTTCCATTTCTGTTACTTTTTCCTGAATAGGTTTTTCCTGTGAATCGAAATGGCGTTGTGCCACTTCCCGGGCTTTCTTCTCATTTTTGAAAGTTCCTAGTACTTCATCGCCTTTCTTCACGGTCCAGTCTTTATTTCCGCCTTTATGAATCGAATATTCGCCCGATTCGATAGACCACGTCTTTCGAACTTCATTATAAGTAGATTTCCAATTAAGCACTCCTTCTTTGTCGAACGAAACATCGATTCCTCTTTCTTTGGCTACTGTTTGCTGCATGAATCGAACAGCTTCCTCTTGTGTACGGAATTTCTGAATCGTTTTCCCTCCCTTTTGGACTACAAATCCACCTCCATAGGCTTGTTTCATTGCGTAATCTCCTAATTCAGAGGCTCTTGTTTCGTTGTTCCAAGTGGTTTTTAATTCGTCAGGAAGTTCAGAAGTATAAGCTTTATTTTCTTTTACTAATGCCTCCCTCTTGAGCTCGTTTTCTTGGATTTTTTGATGATATTCTTCATTCGTAATCTTGCCTTTTTGACGGCTTGAATGTAAATATGCGTCATTAATTTCTAAGGAGCGTAGTTCTTCATCAATTTCTGTTTTGGTCTTTCCTTTTGGTTTATTCTTTGTTGGCTTTTCAGTTTGCTTCGGGATATTTAACGTTTCTTGCAGATTGCTCTGTTGTTTACGAAGCTCTGGAATTTCCTTGAAAGCCGTTTCTAAATCGTTTAAGATAGCAGCCTTATCTTCTTCCAATCCTTGTAGAATCGGTAGTAATACTTCTTTTTGTTCAGGATTTTCTCGAATCATGGCGAGTAGATCATCAATTTCATTATCAATGTCCTGCGCCTTTTTCGGCTGCCAAGCTGGAAGAGTCCCTACTTCATCCTGGAATCCTTCTCTTACTTGTTGTTCTGCCAATTCTCTTAATTCACTGTTGTTTGGTTTACGTCCATTCTGTTTATAAAAATCCTGATACCATTTCGGATTGTTGCTGATTCTGAATCCGCCGTTCACTTCTTTAAAATTACCTAATCCGCTACCAGTAGAACCATACTCAACACCCTTGCCCATAGAATTTTTCAAGTATTGGAATTGTTGCTCGACCGCTTGTTCAAACTCATCCGCCAGTGGTTTCCATTCGTCCAGTTGCCCTTCGGTTAACTTTAGTTGCTGTTCGGCAGGATTCGTTACTTTTGGCGCTATTACCTGTTTTGTTGTGTTAGGTCCCAGTTTCGGTACATAATTTGGATTCGTAATATCAGGGCCACTCGGGATTAAATCATCCAGTAACATCGGATTAGGATTTTTATTCACAACAGGAAGTGCATAATCTTGTTTCATGGTATTAGCAAAGGTTTTCGCAACCTGTTCGTTCTTAGGTAACAGTTTCCCCATTACATTGGCCGCATGCTTTTCAGAACCTTTTTTAATTGCTTGCCCAGCTCCGTATAAAGCAGGATCTAAAATCGCTCCACCAGCTACACCTATTCCTGTTCGGAAAGCATAATCTTTCATGTCATATGCTTCAGGATTCACTAACTCATTAACAGCCGATAATCCACCCTCAGCCATTCCACCTGCTGCAGCACCTTTTATCGCTTTTGAAATATAGGGACTTGTTGTTGCGAGTTTTGCCAGTTTAGGAACCTTATTAAAGGCGAAATCCGCAGTCTTATATGCTTGTCCATATGGAGCGATTGCAGCCATCATCATCCCTGCAGTATTCAAGGCCTTAGTCTCTGTTCCTCTATCGACTAAGCTAGCCTTATTCACTGGATTAGTGATTTTCCCGTGCTTAGCGATGTCATTTTGTATCATTCTTTCATTGTTTCCAGGAGCTACAAATTCGGTAGCTCCTTTAGAAATTGGTACCACATAGCGATCGAGTGCTCCTAGTAAACCATTACGTTGGCCGTCACCGTCCGTATCTTTTCCAGTGAAAAAGTCCTTCACATCTGTTAGAAAGGATTCATCTTTCTTCTTTTTCTTTTTCATCTTAGGTGTGAGACTAATTTTCTCTAAACTTGCTCTTTTCCTAGTTTCATAGCTTTGGCGATCTGCATAGTTTTGGTTTTTATATTGGTTATTCCTTTGAAGAATTGTTTGTTGGCGTTGTCCTTCCGCCTTTTTATTGAAATCGTCCAAAAAACCATTTAAAAAATCTAATGACATTTATCTCACCGCCTAATATGAATCTTTGGTTAAGGTTTCGTAATACTTTTTATAGGCTGTTTGATTTTCGAATCGTCCGTTACTTGCTACGCTGTAAAGCGCATCAATGACCCCTTCGATATCATATCCTTGGTCTTGTAGCGCTTGAAGTTGTGCAGAGTCACTACGCAAGGCTTTTTCCACTCGAATGGCACCTTGTTTGCGAATGTTATCCGCTTGGTCGCTCCAGTAGGCTAAACCATCCGCATAGGAGATACCTTTCGTTTTCTTTTCTACCTTAGCTTGTCTAGTGGAAGTAGTAGCCGCCCTTTGTCTAGATAACGCTAACTGTTGTTGCTCCATTTGTTTCTGCCATTCGAATTGTTCTTTTTGGAATTGTTCTGCTTTCCAGGCCTGTTGTTGTTGTAAAATTTGTTGTTGATATTGATTGTAAGCCTCCGCTAACCGTGAGCTTCGTTCCGTTTCAATCGAATCAATTATCGCCTGGTCTCGAGATGGATCGTTTTCATTCGCAATTTGACGGTCAATCTCGCCCATCGCTTGGTTTTCTTGTCCTGTAATCTCACCTAACGCACTTTGACGAGCGGACGCCATACTCGCCTGTGTGGTTAAGTTTTCACCGCTGGTATTAATCCCCTGTGCTGCCATCAATTCACGCAACCTCGTCACGTTCTGTGCATTAACAACGTCGGCTTGATTACGTTGATTCTGATAGACAGGTTTCAACTCTGTCTTTTGTTTGTTGTAACCTGATATTGCTCGTTCACGCTGTGCCTTGAGTTGAGTTAGTTGGCTGTTTTTTTGGTTGTCGTACAGCGAATTAAGTTTGTTCGTCATCGCGTCATACGGACTTTGAACGTAAGAACGATTTCCATTAGTGATGTTAAATTGTTTTCCAGAGGTATCTGCGTACAGATTTTCTCCAATTTGTGAATATGGTAATAGTGCCATACTATCCCTCCTTAATCGACTGCAATCCAACTGTAATAAAGTACGACTGCGCTTGTGCCACCGTTATATCCCGTCAATTTGAAGTTTGTCTTGGTGACACTTGATACAGAAACTAATCCGTATTTATCAGGCGTTGCCGTTCCATTATGTGTCACCGCTACTTCGGGGTCGTTGGTAAAAGCTTTAGGGAAACTGACAGTTTGGGTTGCGTTCGCCCCAGCTGGAACCGTAAAGGAGACTCTACCTTTTTGGATTTTTCCGTTGTAGGTTTCCGTATAGGTTTTAAGGCTTTCCATAATAGTCTGTATGTCGGTTCCTGTTAATCCTGTAATAGCTGACGCTCCAATGTTTTTCGCACCGCTATCGCCTTCCTCTGTCTTTTTGAGCGCATCAACTAATTTATTTAAATACTCTCTTACTTCATTGGGAGCCGCATCAAATTGCCCTTTCATTGCTTCAGCACTTAAAACAGGTTGGTTTGCTAAATCCGAAACGTCCTTCGTAAAGGACTCTAATTTTTGAAACATAACTATCACCTCGTATCTAATTCGGTTTTCTATACTTTATCGAACTTTCGTTTGGGTTCTGTACTCGATGCCAAGCGAAAGGATAGACAGGCTTTCATCTAGCTTTTTGTTCTGTATTCTAAGTTGGAAAATAACTGCTTTTTTTGCTTTGACTTTTGTCCTGACTGATTTTGGAAAGGTTGACGTGATGAAAGAAAAGTTAGCAAAATCGATATTACCGAAATCAAATAAATTAAATGAAACGGCTTTTGTTTGGATCGGCACATCTTCTATTTCATTTGTGCTGTAAAATAACTCGACACTCGTTTTGGTAGCTGGCTTCATGGTGTAGTAAAGATTGCTGATGTATTTTGTCATTTCCGGTGCATTAAAGGTCAGTTGCGCTGATTTCCAGTAAGCATCAATCGCTACCCCATCATCATTGTAAGCAGAAGCTTCGTAATCCTTTTTAAAGCGATAAACCATTCCATTGTTAGAACTGCCGAAATACAAAAAATCATCCTTCTCTAAGAAGCATGACGCGTTGATATTATTTAAAAGATACCATTCCCCATACGGATAACGGTCTGATTTTTGCGTATAATCAAGCACGTATACATGACCATTGACCGCCAACCAATATTTTTTATCAAAATCTATTGATACCGCATTTCCTAAGGCTGATTCTAACAGTAACTTTTTATCGATTGCTTTAGAAATATGAACGACATTCCGCTCGTCTTTTATGTTACTCGCCACAATCATATACACTCCGTCTTTAGAAAGCGATACAGGGTTGTTTTCGATGATTTGGATACTTCCACTTGCAACCGTGCCTACTTGGTTGTTAATCGGTTTACTCGGGAAGGAAACAACTCCCTCACTTGTAATTTGAAACGATATCATGTGTTTGCCGTTTTGACGCTCGACAATCAAATAATCGTATTGTCTGGAAAAGCCCATCACCTTTTCAGGCATTCGATAATATCCGTTTTCCGGCGCATAGGTTGGGTCGTACAGTCCCAATCGCCACAAATGATTAGGTAAGTCCGGGTTGCCCGAGATAAACATCCTGGTATCGTTAGCACCACCAAAGCCAATCGCCATGGTACATTTTTTAATCCGGTCTGCATAACCAGATACAGTCTTACCGGCTGTAATGATGACATTGTTTGTGCCAGCAGCTGGGGCAGTTGTAAAGGTAATCTTTCCATTTACCCTGTCTACAGTTAGTCCTGACCCCTCCGTAATAGTGGTCGTACCGACAACAGCCGTTACAGTGGTTGAGTCCAATCCGGTAAGAGACATCTGATAAACAGTAGATGTACCGTCACCACTGAAGGAATCTTTCCATTTGTTTCCGATCAAGTTGAAATCCTCATTCGCTGCACCGCCGCCGCTTGGGTTTTTAGAAATTTGCAAGACTGGAATATATGGTACAACATCCTTAATCGTTGCCCCGTCATAGACAAGATATTTTATTCCATCCATGACATAGCATTTACCCTCAACCGTAAACAAATTGAGTTTTCTATTAAGGATGCCGTCGTACAATAAAGTCGGTTGTGCATCACCGGATTGTGTGTACAGCTTTGTTCCGTGTGCCAAGAGTAAGATTTGGGTACCGTCAATTTTACTGTAGATATATAGGTTATTGATTCTCCCTGCACCTAAACTATCTTTAAACACTCTCATAAAACCTGTTCGGCTGGTAAGTTCCCCGTTTATATTAAGCATGTTAAGCATATCAGGGGAATGATGATGATCGATTTGGGTTGCTGATACCGATAAATCCAATCCTAGAAACGGTTCTAATTTTAATAAAGGTGGAGTTTTGGAACTGAATGCCAATTGTGCCATTACCACTCGCCTCCGTCATATCCATTTGAACTACCACCGTCAGAGGTTGAGGTACCTTCCCAATAAGAATCTCGCATTACCGAAATGGTTGCAGGACGTTTTAGTTTTAACTCGTCATACCTTGCATTGAAAAACGCTGCCTTTTGTTCGTCTTCTTCCATCAATAAATGTGCCGCTAATCCATACGGCAGACAGGTCATCCCCGTTCGATCGTCTAATTGGATGATGCTATTTTCGTTTGAAATCCTACCAGTAGAAAGGGAAGGAAGGATTTCCAATTGTAAAATGGTTAAGATGGGCCACGCTTTATTTTTATATTCTTCAGGATAACCCTGGTACGTGCCATCCTCGGTCTCTTGGGACATTAATGCCATCGCCGCAATAAATATATCTTTTGCTATCAAATGATCACCTTCTTTCGTTTTGAAGAAAAATAAAAAGAGCCCTGGTAAGGACTCTAAAGTTCACAAAAAGTTAATATAAAATTTAAAAGAATATCCACATTCCTTGTCGAATGGTAATAACAGGAAAGGTGGTGATATTTATGGATATAACAAAATTCAACTTATATAGATCTTCTATTGAAATGCCAAGGGAACAGATAATCCATGATTTAGCATTACTAATAGTAAAATCCAAAATGGAAAATCATTCAATCACAACCTTAGGTCAAATTTTTGAAACTTACGCCTCAGAAGTTCACGGTATGAAAAGAGTTGTTGAAGAGTATTTAGACTAAAATCATCCTAGAAATAGAAGATCCCGACTGTTAATCAGCCGGGGTTTTTTATGACCTTTTCGTGCACTTCCACGAGTTGGTGTTAACTCACACAGGTAACTCAACTAGGTTACAAGTGTAATATTACACTAATATTTTGTTGCTGAGTTACTTCATACTTTTTTCCTATTGTGATGTTAAACTAAGAATTGCAAATCAAAACCTGTTAATGGAATCCACGAAGTAATAAAGATATTGCTACACTCTATATTAGGTGAATCAAATCCATATCCATCTGACCATACATCGTCAACATTTGCTTGATAAGTGTGTTTAAGCACTCCGTTTACACTAAATTTAAATAGTACACCTGTTGAGTTATAGTCATTCGATTGATATGAAATAACAATTTTTGCACCAGTCACCAATAAAGCATTAAGTCCTGTTATTGTTTGAGTAAAAATAGTGTTTATCCCTGTTGTTTTCGCCACTTTAAATGTAATCGTATCACCTAGTATTTCAACAAGGTTATAACAGTCTTGATAGCCTTTCACATCATTGTAATGTGAATAGATTGTATAGGTAATTCCAGCATTTAATGCTTTTTCAAGTGTTAATCCAACATAAATAGGTACAGCATCAGTTGAATTATAATATTTATCCAATCGCTCTTTTGTCAGTACAGGTTTCCTTGTATATCCAACATTGATTTCATTAAAGGAAATTCGCTTTGTGCCATAGTGCGTATTTGTTGATCCTCTACCAAATGTAACATTGGCTAAATGCTTTTCAGCATCTGCTAAAAATACAGCCCCAAGACGTTGCTCTGTTGGGTTGTTATTGGCGGTAACATCAATATAACTTAATCCATAGGGTAACATACAAACAAACGTCTTATGGGAAAAGTAATATTCTTCTGGTTGATGGTATGTTTCACGGCTTATTTTCAATGCTTTTCCATCATTCAACATTGTGGAATAAATAGTGAATTTCTTTTCACCATTCAAGGATCTCCTATTTTCTAAATTATTGTAGAAAAGAGCAGTTGGTTTTTCTACAAATACTGGTATTCTTACTAAGAAATCCCCATAAGACTTAGTGTTACCTTCGCTCGACACCCAATTATAATAGTATGTGTCATTGCTAATATAGCCTGTTGGAATGGTTTTAAGGATTAACCCTCCTTTGCTATCAGGAGCGATGTTCTCACTGTCAGTCGTAAGAATAGCAGGATGACCAGCAAACAGATTTTTAACACTTTGTTCTTTCCCTAATTTTGCAATATTAGGATTAAATTTTTCATACAAACTTCCTGCAATTAGTCTATGCCCCATATCATTTGGATGCACCATATCCGCAGACACGAAATATGAGTATTTTAGTCCCGCATATCCATCTAATGCTTTGTTTATTGGTTCAGCTAAAGATAAATATTCAAGATTGTATTTTCGACATAATCTTTTCTGTACGGTTTCAATAATTGTTACACTCTCATCACTTTCTCGGTAAGAAACTGTAGTTCCTGTCCTTTGTGTAGTGAGAATTGGAGCTTGAATAACAGGTTGTACTCCCCTCAAAAAACAATCAATGATTGTACACTCTAAATCTATTGAAAAGGCATCTATGACGGATGCTGTATCATTTAAATTGATGCTGTCAGATGTACCAAACCCTAAAACAATCATTTTCACATCGCTGTAATCCACGTTTGAACCACTTAAACCTCTAAACCAAGTGTTATACCAATGTCTTAATCCAAAACCATTAGCGTAAGATTGTGAATCAAAACCACCGTTATAGGCTTTAACATTAGCGTTAGGATGTATGAGTTTAACGTAACTACTAAACTTTGTGGGATATGCATTAGGTGAATCATTAATTGTCACTTTAAATGCTGTATTATCAAATGTATTTGACTGGTGTCCAGTGGTAGTTGCTCCATCTGTGGTACTATCTGAATAAAAACCAACAGGACAATTCCTTCCGCTTATCCATTCCGCAAAAACACTGTGCAAGGTTCTTAGCGTATTAAATTTAACTGTATTTTTTTCATTGTACTTTGTGTCTGTAATAAATTGTTTTAATTTTACCCAGTTTGCATTTACTTTTTCGATTGTATCCAATTTTGATACATCTATTGTATATCCGTAATTAAAAGGATGATTCACTCTTTGTGCCAAAGCCGAAGAAACTTCATTGTAATCATCGTCTAATCTTTGCTTTAAATTAACCTTATCTACACCTTTAGAATCAGTGGCAGCTTGACGAGCCATTGCATCTAATGGAGTGGATTCATTGATGATTTTCGTTACCTCTTTATCTGTATATTTCTTGGATAGTCCATAAGATTTAACGTCCATTAGATTTCCCTCCAAACTCCTTGATAAAAGACAAATACCTGTCCAGTATCAACTAACAAGAGGTCGTTACCGTCCTTTGCTCCATCGGAAACAGTCGGTTTAGGCTCAGTACTTAATCTCGTATAACTCCCCGTTAATGAGACGCTGAGCGATCCGTCAGAATTTACTTCAGCAGTGTTTCCTGTGTTCCCTGCAATTTGATTTCTAGCCATTTTTCCTCATCCTCTCGCATGAGTTATTTATTTTTCTTTTTTGTTTTTGGTTCTTCAACTTCACTAATTGCAGCTTTTTTTCGTTCAAGGACTTCAACGGTGGCCGCTTCTTTTTCTTCTTTTTGTTCAACTAACTTTTGAAGCAAGCGATTGGTTTCTTTCGCTTCTTCACGGATTTGATAAAGTAAAGTATTTTGAGTATCTCCACTTAGATACATTTGTTCGTCTAACAATACACTAGGTTTAAATTTTGGCATGATAATTCCTCCTCAAATTAAAAAAGAGGGACTTCGAAAAGCCCCTCTTTTATTCAGTTTATTTATTTAATTATGATAATACTGTTCCTAGACCTGGATCTACTTTGACGATAGCTCTCCAGTTGTTTGGAGCAGCTCCATAACGAGAACGACCTTTAAAGATATTATTGTCTGTGTTTTCGTCAATATATGACTTCGTGCTTAATTCAAGACGTTTCAACCACACAAGACCGGCATAAGCCTCATTGAAAGTAGAATCTAATAGATACCAAGAGTCCGTTCCACCTGTAATGCCTGCTGTATTCGTTAGGTATGGAGAAATGATCACATTCCAACGACCAAATTGGAAGTTGAAAGAGTTGTTCCCTGTTCCTGGGATTCCTTCCGCGCCAATGGCATCAAACACAAGCTTTTTGATACGTGCCTTATCCGGAATGATAATTGTATCAGGCTGCAGGTTTAGGATGTTCCCATCATCATCCTTGAAGTAGTGCATCGCTTCCTCAACATAGCTTAGTGAATCGTATGAAAAGGGATTTCCAAAATAGTTAGATTGCGATAATCCTTTACCTGTTTTCGAAGGGTGATCCGCCGCAAACAAAGCTTTACCATCCGCACAAGAAATATCAAACTGCCTGTTATTCCCACCGAAGTTAAAAGTTGTACTTTGCCCATTGTTTAGAATACCGGTAGCAAAAAGTTCTCGAGTACGACCGTAAGAAGTCATAAACTGATTGGCTTTTTGTTTTACCTTCCCCATTTTGGCATCTTCGACCATTTCTTGCGTGACTTCAAATGAGTTTTTCCACGTTTCTGGCTCAATGACCTTCGCGAATCCTTCTTGCATGCTGGAACGAGGGTAAGCTCCACCTTCACCAGTTGCTTCAAAGTTACCTAGTGAAGTTTCATAGGTATACTTTTCAGCGAAGTTGCTAGTTTCGTCCTCATAAAACACATGACCGATGATCGATTGTTTTTCAAATGCCTCTTCTTGCTTTTCCAGCATCATTTTAATAGGTTCTTGGCTTTTGCCAAAAATAGAGTTATTTACGTTACTTGCTTTAGAAAATAACATTGTATGACCTCCCATTGGTAAAATAAAAAAACAGGTATGCTTTTCGCACCCTGTCTAGTGATTAATTAAATTTATCTTCGGAAATATCCTCGAGCTCTTGCTACACCGTCTGTGTACGATACGGCAAACACTCCACTTGCTGTTGTATTCGTAACCGATGCACCATCCGCACCAAGCGTTACTTTTGCCCCTACGTTGGTTGCTGGGATAGCTGGTGAGGTATTAACCTCATATTCGTCAAACTCTGTCACACGCACCACTGGAAGAGGTGTTTTCGATGTCGCTTCAGCTGCTTGCTCCCTTAACGAGATAAATTCAGGTGTATCGGTAGGAGCTGCTTTTGTTAATCGACCACTCACCATCTTTAATCCTTCTCCAAACACTGCTGCTTCAGCGTTAGTTAATAAATAATATTCGATTGGTGAACTTGTACCATCTAAACTTTTCACTCGGTAAAAAGGCATTTATATCACTCCTTAGCTATTGCTTTTTTTGTAATGCTTCACAAAATCCGACTCTTTCATTTTCCCTGTACGCAATTCCTTCGCGAACATTTGACGGTAGGTTGCCATGGTATCAGCTGGTACGGATGTTAGATCCACATCGTCCGCGCCTTGCCCTCCATTCCCACGCAAATGTGATTTAGAATTAACTTGATTTAATGCTTTCTGTTTGGATGATGCTTGCAAGTGTTCACGTATCGCCTGTTTATTCACTAGCTCATACGCTTCCGTTAACGAAAGACCTGTCTTGCCGTCCTGCCATTTAGCAAATACCTCAACAGGAATATCCTCCGCTGTTTTTACAAGCCCAGGATACTCTTTCTTTAAGTCGGAAAAGCCATCCGTCAACAAACGATCAAACTTTTCTTGTTCCACTTGTTTCAGGACCTCATCAACCTTCGAAAGCTTATCAACCACATCTTCTGGCAGTCCAGCATCAATGTACTGTTGACGTTCCGCTTCTTTTTGTTCTCGTTCGATGGCTGCTTGATATTCCACAAAAGAATGAATCCCATGCGAGTCACCGAACTGTTGAGCAAAATAAGCGTCCATCTGCTTCATTTGCTGTTCTGCCGCCTCTTTTTCTCGGCGCATTTGAGCGAATTTTTGATTTTGAGGATCATCTTTGAATGACGGGTCTTGAGGGTCGGCGAGGTCCTCAACTTTTTCGCCTGGTTCAATTGGGTCATCAATCAGATCTTCATCTGTAGGTTCGTCGATTGGCTCATCAATCGGTTCTTCAATCGGATCTACGCCTCCTAAATCATCAGCGAACAGTTGTAAATCCAGTTTTAACAATAACGGTTCAGCGACCTCCGTTGTTTTTGCGCTATTTATAAGTTGTTTCATTGTTTACCTCCAAAATTGGGGGTTTTTGCGCTGCCCCCAAGCGAATTTTAAGGTAATTACTTACTGCGCAAGTCTCCGCCTTTACGCTTTGTAGGCGATGCGCTATCCTTTTGGATAGCATTTGGCGCCTTGATAAAGGCAGATGACTTGTTCGGAATCTTGTAATTGCCGGACTGTGTGCCTTGGTTACGTTGTGCCATGAGTATCACCACCTTGATTAAATTTGGTAGAGTCTAACCCTCCGTCAACTCTATGCCCTCGCCCCGAAATGGCTTAGGTTCCCAATACA
This sequence comes from Neobacillus sp., assembly GCA_029256785.1. Taxonomy (GTDB): domain Bacteria; phylum Bacillota; class Bacilli; order Bacillales; family Cytobacillaceae; genus Neobacillus. The sequence continues at coordinate 11,307 of JAQSXG010000002.1, read as the reverse complement.
AGTGAAAAGGCCCACTGAACTCTCATCAGGGGCCTGAATTATTTAACTACCATCCAATCGTTTGCTAACATATCAGTCTGCGAAGCTAACCAAGGTACAACTTTGTCATCAGCTGTCTTCATCGCAATAAATGATAGCAATGGATAATTGTCATTCTTACCGTTTGTGTAAGTCCAATAGTCATTAGACCCTTCTACGCCTATTTGGAATAAATACATCCCTTTTCCATTCCATCCCTTACGAGCAACCTTTTCACCCTCTTTAAGAAGAGTGATAGCAACATCAAAACCAAATTCAGCGTTCATATCTGCTAAATCATTTGTAGAATAGCCTCCTTCCACAGCGAATGTAGACTGAAGTTTATAACCCTCTAACTCCCAAACTTTGTTCTCTATTCGTTTCAAACAAATTTCCTTACCCATCGTCTCATCATAATTTGCTGTATCTACACATGCTGAAGATTCCACAATGATAAAACCGTTAGGAAGTTGGCAAGTTACAACGGTACACTTACCTAAAACAGTTTGAACCTCGATAGTAGCGTGTGCCATTATTTCATCGATTTGACATTTGGTTACCGTATTTTTACTCATCCTTATCCCCTCAACCCTCTTAAAATATCATCTAAACAATCCTCAACTTTTGCAAGGGTATATTCCGTTTTTGTAATGGATTCATCAATACTTCTTCGAGGAGCATTTTCACTTTCTCCGCCCTCACAAGGTTGGTCTCCAAACAACTCACCATGGATAATTTCAGCCATAACAGAAACTTTTTTCATTCTTTCGTGAATACCCACTGCTCTCTCCACTAACGGCATGGGTGGATCACAACTAACTGATTCACAAACTGAATTCTTAGTAATATTATTGACATTCCCATGTCCGCCACTTTCTTTACCGTACATTTTCTTTCCCTCCATTTTCTCTAAGCGCTGAAATCAGTCCTGAAGCAATACTTTCTATTGCTTGTTCTAATTCAATGTACTTATCATCATCCAAACCTAGTGGTGCAAAATGTAAGTGTAATAACTCATGGACTAAACTATCCTCCATGTCCTGTGGAAATACACAAGTTGGGTCATAATCGTTATGATCAAGTATTTTAATTAGTGCCATCTTTTTAGGTAAGGTTGGAACTGCCATGACGTCAGGTAATTCATGGCTTCGACATATCCGAGCTTTAATTAACCAATCCTGTAATCGCAACCGCTTCTGCCATTCTTTTAATTTTTTTTGCAATTGTTCGTCATTAAATATGACTTCTTTCAAGGTTAATTACCTCCTAGTTCACCTAGCATTTGTTCCGCGATAGCTTGTTGTTGATCGGGCGACATCTTTTTAAATTGCTCTTGTTCATGCTTCGGTAATTGAGCAATCAATTGGTCAAATACATGAGGTTGATTCGGGTCCGGTGGAGCCATGGCCGCTTGTTCCTGCTGCATTTGTTCCATTTGTTGTTGAGCTTGCATCTTTTCTTCAATCTGCGCCTTGATTTGTTTGGCCATCGGATAATTGATAGACTCCATAATCGTCCAATATTGCAAGTTATCAACTGCGCCAGATGCGAGTTGTTCTTTCGCTTGGTTGTAAATAAAGATTGGATCCTTCGGTATTCCGGACCCAGCATCTGCACTAAATAAAAAATCTGTATTGTAATACAATTCGCCTGCAGCATCTTGCACCAAGAATTTATATTTATCAAAATCACCAAACAAGTCATTGCCATTTGCATCTTTCGCAAGATACGGCCGTAACTCATCATAGAAGGCGAGCTTAAACTCGAACATAATTTCAAACAGCTCTTTAAAGGCAGTCTGTTTGTTAAATTCCTTGGAACGCATACGTCCACTCGACTGCTGAACCTGTATTTGTTTCGCAATCCCTGACTTAGCACTTGTGTCCTCTTGCCCTTGAAAACTGTCAGTAATCCCCAACATCCACTGGATAACTTGTCGTTGTTGACCAATATACTGCATATCTCCATCTATCGGTGCCTTTATTTCTTTGGTGGTGATAGCTAGTGCATCAGCAGCGTTTGGAACCCTAACAATTTGATACGTCTCATTCGTGACTTCTATACCCATTGAATCGGGTACCGTAATAAGGGTCCCGCCTTTCATGACCTTGTCTTCCATCTTCGTACCCACTTTTTTAATGGAGTCCTGTTGGTCGCGAATGGTATCAACATCAGACTGACCTTCAAACGCAAAGTTTTTCGGTACGTTTTTACGGATGACAATTGGGTACCGCGTGGGCATAAAATAAGGCACCTCTGTTCCCTCAGGGAGTTCGGTACCATCGCCTAATAGTATGGGTGTATCCAGTGTTTCAAACTCTTGTATCTCACCGTCTATGCGACGATAAAAGAACTTCGGCAAGTCCTCAAGGATCGTATCATTTGTCCAGACAAACTTACTAATATCCCCGTCCTTGTCCTTGTACCAGCAGACAATTTCCGTTACTTTTTCTGCTTCATTATTTTGTTTGCCGCCGTCCATCATGCTATTGATCTCCGGATATTGCTCATCGTCCTGGTTAGGCAGCTCTACATCATATCGCCGCTTGATATATTCCTTGGTTACAGACGATAACACAAAAAAGTAATCCATCTTTTGAATATGATAAACACCTGGCTGTGGAATGAGCTGCTTAGGATGTTTGCTTGAAATCTTCAGCTCACCGCGATAAAGATGATGTTTAAAGTCCGGGTCCCAATCCACTGTAATAATAGAAAACCCTTGAACAGGTGTTATCCGCTCGTTTATATCGTTGATTTCCTCAATGCCTATTTCTTTCAAATCATTTGTTATGCTATCTTCAATCATCTTGGCCTGTTCTTCAAAGCCCTCGCGCTTACTCTTTACGGCAGGCTGTGGAATGATTGAATTTACTTGTGACTCGACCATCTCAAATACAATATTATAAATGTTATTTGCTTTTTTGGTTGGAGTACCTTTGCTATTGACGTTTACATCCAATGCCCTAGAGCCTAGATAAATCTGTTCACGTTCGTCTATGATTCCACCATCAAACGACGTGAGCGCTGTTTCAAGCTTATTTTTCCATTTTCGTAGGGTTTTGTCCTCTTCCGGTGTAAATTGGTCCACGATGTCACCACCTAACTTCTTTAACTTATCGAATAGTTTCATTAGTTCACCTTATTCCGTACAGTTTCCACGACAACACGAGGTTTGAAGACATTCTCCCCACCATAATCCTCGCACTCTTTGTTTAAGCAGATCATCGGCAGATTGGTGTATGCGACTGTGGGTTTATCTGGTGTATCGTCGTTTTCAAACGTCATATAGGATGTTCCAATTTGTAATAACGATTGGCATTTCGGACAGGTATCCATTATTTAATCAAACCCCATTTCTTCAGCAAATAGTTACGCATGTCTGATGGTGCTTTCCAGTAATCGTCTTGTAAATCTTTTGATAGCTTACTTATATCAAATTTTGCCGCCGTACTAACCGTGTAGGCTTGTTGGTCACGTATTCCATGAGCGATAGCAAGGGAGATTATTAAATCGTCGTGCTTGCCTTCCTGTGCCTCTGGCTTTCCGTTTTCATTTTTTATAAAAGTAATCATTTCACCTAACGTTCTGCTGTCATTAATCAACTCGATATGGTCCCGGACAACTTCTACCAGGTTGGCAATAATAGCTGGCCGTGTAATTGTTGTAGTCCGGAAACCAAATTTCTTTTGCACCTGACCTGTGAACGTGTCTGGCACCTCACGGACATACATCTTGGGATATCCTAACCGTGAAAGCTCCATGTTTGGATATGTAGAGAAGTTAACCTCAATCCCGATCAATGCCGTGTTGTAGTATCTACCAAGGCAGTACATCTGTTTGGCATATAAATCCTCGTCATATTGATGATGGACCACCGCAACTTGATTGCCCGTTGTATTATCCAGAACGTGAGACGCAAAGAAGTCAGAACCCTCACCGCTCGTATCTCCACCAATGACGTACGGATAATTAGTTTTGACATCCTCATATAGGGCAATTGGTCCACTATCATCGTCTACCCACTTAATGGATTGGTCGATAATCTTTTCAGCCACATACTCATAGGTAAAGCGACCGACTTTAATTGGCTGCCTATCATCAGTAATCTTTTTGCGCTGTGTGACTTGCTCGATGTCAAATATAGGTTTACCAGTAGCTAAGAATGATTCTTCTGGCGTACAAGGATATTCCTGTTTAATATCCTCTTTGTAATCCTTCCATTGGTTGTAATACCAATAGACCTGACTCCAATCCAGCCCAACATCCTCTATCAACCATTTACAACGAAAAAATGCCCACATTTGAGAGTGAGCATCCTTTACACCTTTTTTAGCCGCTAATACATTTTGCTTAAACTCTTGTTCGTGCCGATCACTCTCAAATGACTGACGGTATTCATCCGTTTCCCACCACTCATAGAAAAGACCTTCCCAGTTATTATCGGAATCCCACAACTCTTTAAACTCATTAAAGCCGTTGGCTGTGCTCTCTAACACCTGAATGGAGTCTTTGGTCAAGGCAGGATTTAAACCCGTTAAAATCTCACGTAATCTTTCCCAAAAGGCTGCCTCCGACCCATGAAAAAAGTTTAACGTTTTAGAACGGCCGACATCTTTACTCCCAGCTGTCGCCACCCTCCACCGACTGTTTAATGCCTCAAAGTGAAATTCTTTGCGGTTATTGTATTTAATGGATGGTTGCAAAGCATCTGGAAGGTTGTCAAAAGGATATTTAGCTTTATCGGTAAAAATTGTGATGGTATTATCGCTATTGTCAGCAAGCGTAAAACCAGCGAAGTTTTTTTGTGTGATGCTGCAGGCCAATTGATAAGCTGTGATGATGGATGTAAATCCTTGTTGTCGTCCTTTGAGGATTAGAAATTTAAGATGCAGCCGTTTGCCTATTTTAAAATCCTTAATTGCCTGGTTAAGCGTCTTTAAAAATTTCCACTGAACCTTGTTAATAAAAAAAGGCACTGTTTGTTGATTCTTATCAACGATACAGAATGCCATTTCGATTAGATATTCAGGATTGTCCTTTATTTCTTGGCGGATTGATGCTCCATTTTCACTGATAATGTAGTCAGCTGCTGCACCTACATACATTTTATCCTGGTCAATGTTCTGATGAGATTTCCAAAGTTCTTGCCGTTTATTGATAATATCAATTGCTTTCATGGGCATCACTTGAAGAAATCTTCTAGTTTTTGATTGGTAGTAAGATTGATATTAGTATTGTCCTTGAACATGCCAAGATGCCGCGCCACATTTTCTAGTGCCTTATCTTGGTCCCGAAATTTAATTTCAATACCAGCTTGTGTTTGCTTTATTCCGGCATATAACATTTTTGATTTTGGTTCCAGTTTCCTAGTATCTGCTAGAAAAATGTCTGGATTCCCTTCCCCTCGGCATTTTGGACAATCAGTGTCAGGGTCTGCTAAACGGTCAAAGCCATAACCACCCACATCAGTAGGAATGTTGGGTTCGATCATATTTCCGTTCTCTTGTGTTTCTATTTCGGCCTGCGCTATTGCGTTACTAACAGCTTTTTGGTATTCGTTCTTATCTTGCCATTGATATTCATGGTCGATTCCGTGACAATATCGGCAATTCAAACGGCGTAATTGTATCAATTCGTTTGGATCAGCGTTAGCAATATCCCACCAACGTCGAAGAACCATGTCCTGCGTAATCTCAGTTCGTTTTTCTCTGGCTTTCATCCGTTCATCGATGTGTTTTTCAACCTTAACATTTCTTAACATCCTAGCCGCTGCACTAGCAGCAGTTTCATCATTTTTAACAGTGGGATAAGCTGACTTATATGCTCTTGTTGCATTTAGGTCAATTAGGTACTCATCCACAAATCTCTTTTGCTTTTCGGTCAGTTTCACTACATCCTCACCGCCTCCATAAAAAAAGAACACCTACGAGAGATGTTCTTGAATATCAAAACTTTTCCTTCTTACATACAATATCCCAATACAGAAAGGAGGATTCGTATGAAGATTACAACGCTTGAAATTGCGATATATCTCTTTATTATCACAATCCGTTTTTCCGTTAGTTTTTCATAGTAAATTACTTCGAACGGGTAGTGGTGTACCCGTTCTTTTTTTTATATTACATTGTATGATAGTGCGCTTGTTATGTTAACTTAATTATTCTTATACAAGCTATTTTTGTTTTATAGCACCTCTATGGCGTTTGTAAGTTGGTCTACCCATACCCATTAATTCCTTAATCTCTTTTGTGCTCAACTTTTCTTTATTAGTATTATTCTTCGCTGTAGGTTCCTGCTGTGTCTTCTTCACTGTCATCAGCTTCACCCCTTACCGTTATTCACTCCAAACTGTCCCCTCTGCTTTAGATTACAAGCGTCCTTGAAACCTCTAAAGATACTTACGCTGAGACAGTTTGCAATGAACAACAAAAAACGCCACCGAAAGGTGACGCTCTGACGTTATTCGCAGGAAGAGAGGGGGGAAACTTCCGCGCCGTCCTGCCTCCCATTTTAAATCAAAGTCCACTAATTTTTCACCACTTGTCTAATTTGGTCTAATCGGCTTATTTGGTTCATAACTTCCGTTTTGATCTGGCTTACCCTGGTACGTGAAACACCTAGATGTTTAGATATTTCTCGATAGCTCATTCCTTCAACCATACAATCAAAAACTACCTTGTGTATTTCGCCTTCAATGTGTTCAGCTGCATATTCCACAGCTTCTACTTTCATAGACAATTTTTTAATTCGCTTAAATATGCGTTCTTCTCTTTCATCCATTGCTGCCAACTCCACCTTGCTTATTCCACCACTTCCTTTTGGCATGGCTGCTTCCAAGCCGTATTGTGCAACACCCCAACTTCTTCCTGTAGAACCGCCACCATATAAGCTCTTTTCTAGTCGGTGTATCTCTCGGACCATCCAACTATAATCCCTTAATAACCTCTCAATTTTTTCGAGAATGCCCTTATCAGTTATTGTTTGTCCCAAACCACCAGACACCCCAATCCGTAGATATATTCTTTATTTTCACTTGCTCTAACCCAGCCACGGGATTCATGATCCGCAACAACTTTATTTAACTTCTTGTCAGTTAACGCATAGACAATCTTTTTTAATTGCCTTGGTCTCGCTTCTTTCCAACTACCCATTTGCTCACTTCCTTCAACTCTTTTTCGAAAGACGCATTAGTTTATTTGGGTTGAATATAGACCACAATCGCCTTTTTCCAATCAAGTTCAGCGATTACTTTTTCTAGTTTTTCATCAACCTCTTTGTTCTGTTCTTCAGATAATGGGAAGTTTTCGTACGAAAATAGTTCATCGGCAATTCCATCTGCAAGAGTTTCTGCTACGTCTTCATCACCTTTTAAATACACTGTTCCATCAATAGTTACATACTCATCCACTAGAACTTTCGAAGGTTGACCAAGTGTATAGTAATGGTCTGAACCTTCTTCGGGGTACATAAAGATTAATTCTCTATCTGGATAATCTTTTAATTTTTCAATTACCTCTAGTGTTTTATCCATTATTTTTCACCTTTCTTTATTTCGTACTTTTTGTCATCAGTTACCTATCACTTGCTTATACCGGTTTGTCTTAACACAAAATTCCGGTAGATTTGCTCTTACAAGTGCATCTGCAAACGGTGGTGGTACAGCATTGCCACATCTGGCGACTTGCTCCGTTTTAGGATAGGGTTTTCCGTCAAAGTCTTTATCGATAATGTAGTTATTTGGAAACCCTTGTGCGGCATATAGTTCATGAGGTTGTAGCATTCTCATCCCGATATCTACAATCTGATAATCTTGTCCTTGTAATGTCACTAACCCGAAGCGATCTCTTGTTGTAATTGTATGGAGCGGATCATTTAGGGATTGTCCAACATCACTGCCATAGTATTTCATTAGAAACGCTGCTACCAAACTAGCTTTATTAACAGTGGTAATTGCCCCTAAAGGTTGTTCTAATGCATGTCCTGTGGATGACTTATAATGTTGGGCAATAAAAGCTGTTACCAAACCAAATCGATTAGCAGTAGGTACAGTTGCTAACGGCTCATATAGACTACTAGCCCTCGTTTCACTGCCTTGATGCGTATAGTAATGTTGGATGAAGCAAGCCTTGTCATCGACGATATACGGACGCTCGCTATCGGTTATAAACTTCTGTATCCCTCTGCTTATCCGAAGTAATGAATTTTCTGCCAGTGCTTTTTTTCTAGTGAAAATAGATGGTGTACCAATTGACCAATCAATGATTTCGCTTGATGGCCGCCAAGGCTTTAATTTTCCAACTTGAACGGCTAAACTGTTTGGATCACCATGAGTAGGTTGTGGCCACTCAATTGGTTTTCCATCGCATCGAGCAACCATAAAGAATCTTTTCCGAATAGTAGGAGCTCCATAATCACAAGCCTTTAACTCTTTAAACTCCACTTGATAACCAAGGGACTCTAACGCTTTCACAAACGATTGAAAGGTTTTCCCTTTTTGAGAAGTATCAGGATATCCATCCTCTGTTAATGGTCCCCAGGTCTTAAACTCTTCCACATTCTCCAACATAATGACGCGAGGCTTTACTGCGATTGCCCACTTAACTGCAATCCAAGCTAATCCTCGAACATTTTTGTTAACTGGTTTCCCACCTTTTGCTTTAGAAAAATGCTTGCAATCAGGGCTAAACCAAGCAAGTCCGACTTTACGACCTCTAACTGCCATTACCGGGTCCACATCCCAAACACTCTCGCAGTAATGCTCAGTATCAGGATGATTAGCCTTATGCATTGCAATAGCAGCTGGATCATGATTTATGGCAATATCTACACTTAAACCTGTTGCCATTTCGATTCCTGTCGAAGCTCCTCCCCCACCCGCAAAGTTATCGACAATAATTTCTCTGAATAAATCAAGTTGCACTAGCTTACCTCCTAACCATGTATATTTCGTGTCATATATTTACAATAGATTGATAATTTGATAATCTTTCAATGGGTTCATTTATTACCCATTTTCAAATTAATTTCCCTCAGGCCTCTGACCGGACCGTGCCTGAGGGTTTTGTTTATTTTCCGAACCTACTCAAGAACATTTCCCTAATCTTATCCGCTGTAATTTCTCCGATGCCGTGGAGATCCTCTAATGTTTCTAGGAGATCCACTAGCTGCTCGATGTCCTTTTCTCGCTGTTCTTTTGCTCCTGCAGAAAACCCTCGATTAAATATCAGTGATTCCGCTAATTGTAGATTTAATTGAATATCCCTTTTCGGCTTCATTTCCCTTTTCATTTTTCGAAAGGCATTACTCATTAAATATCCCTGCCTTCACGAATAGGTTACGCCAAGCAGCTTTTAGCCTATCCTTTTTGCGACGTGTGATGGCTTTTCTTAGCCTTCGCTTTTGCTTTACCTTGTTTGCCATTACCTTCCCTCACCTTCGCAATTTGGGTACCACCTAGTCGCTTACAATCCACCCCGAAGCGACTGGCGCAATTCCTATAAAGGGAACATCTTGTTTGGCAAATCATCATGTTGTCTTCCCTAATCATCCATTTAGACCGATCATCAGCAATAACGACTCTTTGCAAGATATTCCCTCGCTTTCACTCTTCTTTTTCGTGTGCTTCTTTATATCGTTTTATTCTAGCATCAGCGTATGGCTTACCCGTCCAGTGAACTAATTCTTCAAGATAAAACGGTTCAGAGCATCTTGGACAATTAGGTATCATCTTATGACCCCTGTAGTGAGACTCTAAGTTTTTTATCACTTTTAACCATGGTTTATAGCTTGCAATTTCTTTTCGTTGTTCTAGCAACCGTTCGACATTTTCTGTTAATTCTTCTCTTCTTCGTGCAAAATCTAGTAATGCATCATAAGGGTCCACAACAGCCCCACAACTACTGCAAGTGACGCGTCGGTTCGTGGTGTCTATTACTACTTTTCTTTTTGGACATTTACATATCTTTTCACGACCTCGAATAATTCTGGCTTCATCAAGGGATATTAAGTTTTCTTGCAGATCCATCACTTCACCTCCACAAATCCCTTTTTCTTGTCATACTTTAGTATTGTTAAAGTATCTAAGTATTTCCGTTCAAACAGTTTTCTCTTGATAGCAAATTCCTTGGTGATTGCCCCTTTGATGTCTACAATCTCGATAGAACCATCTAATCTATAAACCTTGAAATCTGCTTTGTAGACAATGCTGCGAAAGGTTTTCCCATTCTTTTTAAAAGTTTCCTGCAGAACAAATTTAGGTTGGAGCTTAAAATCCTTTATTTGCTTGGCTTGCTTTAACCATTTGAGTTGCAAGTAATATTTTGATTCTGCTATGCTGTCGAATTTATGACCATCGATGGTAACCATTTTATTGCCATACTTTGAATCAGCCATTTAATATCCGTCCTCTTGCCTCTTGTGATTAACGGCATTTTTTTCCATATACGCTTTCTCGATCTGTTCCCACTCAAATCCAAGCATGGCACCGAGTCCAAGAAAGACATTAACAATTCTTTCATACGTTTTTTGTGTCTTATGGTAGTAAAAAAAGCTAACCAAATCGAAAAGTAAATTAAATTGCCCTAAAATCGATGTTTTCTCGAATTGTTTATAGTCCTTGTTCGTATCTACACCAATTTCAATACCTTGTTCCAAAATAAAGCTTAAGCAATCGGCATATTCTTCAAGGAGTGGGTTTTTATTTTTTTGAAAGCCAGTTCCTTCACAGTCAGTGCATGGTTCTGTAGAATATTGAGATTCAAACATTTCAAATGCATCGAAGTATTCGTAAAATCCTTTCCCTTTACAATTTGTACATTTAGCTTTAATTCTCGGCTCCCGGTCATTGCTCCAATGTTTAAACCCTCGCCATTCATTCGCTAATTCTCCTATTTCTACTAGCAAGGCTAAATTCATATTAGGAAATAGGTCTTGCCCTTCTAAATTATGTTTTTTAATAATCCGTTCCCGTAATGGCTTTTGCATTTCAAACAATTTTGATAGATTCATGTTTTTCCCCTTTCTTATCGGAACCACTTATGGTCTGGATGATCCACATCCACCTGTTTCATTTCTGCTAGGACCCACACCATTTTCAATTCTTCATAATCCAATTCATGCACCGATGTACCTGTTTGATTTTGCGTGATACCCAACTCAAGCAATCTATCCAGCACCATTTCATGTTTCATATTCTTTTGTAGATTTACAGATTTATATAAAAGACCCATATATACACCTCACGCTTTCAGATTTCCCTCCTGCGCTGTTTTTCTCATTGGTTTATAC
>JAQSXG010000142.1 GCA_029256785.1 Neobacillus sp. | reverse complement strand
ATTGCGTCGAGGCATGCGTATCAAATTATTCAAAACGCAAGAAGGGTCCTAGCCATTGAACTTATTTGTGCCATGCAAGCTGTTGAAATACGTGGAGTGGAAAAAATGGCCATTCAAACAAAAAGGTTATATGAGAAGGGCAGAGAGGTAGTACCTTCGATTACGAAAGACCGAGTGTTCTCAATAGATATTGAAAAAGCAGCAGCGGTACTACAATCCAGTGATTTTCTAAAACTAATACAACATCTAGATAATGTGAAATAAGCCTTACTTTTTCTAGTAAGGCTGAAAAGAGGCATGTGCGCATGCCTCTTACTTATTCTTCTTCGACTCTATTCTTAAATGCCTCTCTGACTACAAGAAACTCCTCATCTCCGATTGCATCTTTCGAATGCCTTTCCACTTGGTTATTTTTTGGAAGGTCACCGGGATGGCCCTTCTTTTTATGGTTAAAATGTTCTCCACGTGCCAAAATCAACACCCCTTTCTTCTTCGAGAGTAGGTTTCCCCACCCGCTTTGAAATATTACATATTAAGATTGGGGGAACAAAAAAACTTGCGCAGGTGATTTTGTGTACGTTACTCCTCACCAGTTTTTTCGGCTGATTTTGCCGGTCTGCACATCTGGTCAATTAAAAATCCGAAAAACAAAATAAAGCCAATGGGAATGGAATAATTCAGTATGTGAATAAAAGTCATTTGAGTTTCGCCTCCTTGATATAATATTTTGAATATTAAGTATATTTTCAAGTTGTTAATATTATATGCTATTTGACACAAAATAGACAAATCCTTGAGTATAAACGCCAAACGACCTCTCGGAGTATCCATTGAATGGTATACGTGTTTTTCGACCTTTATTCCCTTTTTTTACCTAATTAAATACCTATTTTAGATCTAAAAAATGAAATATTCTTTTCATTTTTATCGGAGTTTGCAGTAATTTGGAAGTATTTGTAGTAATAAGTAGTTAGAAAATTTAAAATAAATGACAAAATATAACAGTGTACTAAAAAAGGACTATATATAATAAACATAGCTAATAGAGCTTAAGTAGATAGGCCTATATAAAAACCATAGAAAACAAACGAATGGAAGAAATGAATAAACAGTAAAAGGCAAACCTTTTGAAAAATAGGGACGCAAAGCCTCGGATCTAAGGTAAAGCATCAATACTATGATGGCCGGGTTGCCTGGAATACGAAATTGTATTTTAGGAGTGAGAATGTGGTGATTGAGACAATGATTGATGGAATGGATGTTGAGTGGGTGGCCCTTATTTCAGAAGCAAAGGAATTAGGTCTATCGAAGGAATTAGTTCGAGAATTTCTTCATCGTAATGAGGTCAGAGAGACATTGGTTGAAAATCGCTAAGATACATAACAAAAAATAAAAGCATTCTACGAGGAAAATGTAGAGTGCTCTTCTTTTTTTACAAGGTTAATTGTTATTATTATTTTGATTAATTCGCCACTTATTAAATTCAAGAAAGTCCCGAAATTGCTCTTTTGAAACGCCTGACTTCATAGCATCCTTGACGAGATTCATCCAATCGCTGTCTAAATCGTCTTTATTTATTTGTTCGTGTATTAAATGGTCAACGGGCACATTTAAAACAGTAGCAATCTTTTCAAGAAACTGAATCGAAGGATTCGTTTGCAGATTTCTTTCGAGAGAGCTTAAATAAGATTTAGCGACTCCAGCTTGTTCGGCCAATTCAGATAGTGACATTTTTTTTTCTAAACGTAGTTTTTTTACACGATCACCTATCATTATATTTCACGCACCTAATTTTTATTATTACAATAACAATAGTACCAAAAAGATATGTAAAGTTCCATATTAAGAACGTATTATTAGTAAAAAAGTTAAAATATATTCTTTGTTGTTAAGAAAAACGCTATCTTTGAAAAAACAGCAAGATAGCGATAATATAAGAGAGTATTCAACACTCTGAGGATTAGTTACTGGCTCTAGTCAATTATCTACTATTGGAAGATGAACAAAGTATTTTTAGAATACATAAAAATATAGAAAAAGGCAGGGAAGAAAATGATTGTTCTTAAATCACAGCGAGAAATTGAAGCAATGAAAAAGGCAGGAGAAATTCTTGCATCGTGTCATAAAGAAATCGCAAAAATGATTAAACCTGGTATAACAACCTGGGAGATTGATCAGTTTGTCGATGATTTTTTAAGCAAACACCAAGCTACCCCAGAACAAAAGGGGTATAAAGGATACGAATACGCTACCTGTGCAAGTATAAATGATGAAATATGTCATGGATTTCCGCGCAAGGAGCCATTAAAGACCGGTGATATTGTAACAGTTGATATGGTTGTAAATTACAATGGCGCTTTGGCTGATTCTGCCTGGTCTTATCCAGTTGGTAAGGTGTCAAAGGAAACGGAACATCTATTAAAAGTTACAAAAGAAGCATTGTATAGAGGAATTGAACAATGTGTCCCAGGCAATCGGATTGGTGATATCGGGCATGCCATTCAAACGTTCGTTGAAGCAGAGGGATTCTCTGTTGTCCGTGATTTTATTGGACACGGGATCGGAGCTGTAATTCACGAAAAACCAGATGTCCCACATTATGGCTTGCCGGGAAAAGGTGCGAGAATTAAAGAAGGCATGGTATTTACCATTGAACCAATGGTAAATATCGGGATGTATCAGACAAAAATGGATAATAATGGGTGGACAGCCCGTACCGTTGATGGCAAATACTCCGCACAATACGAGCATACAATAGCGATCACCAAAAACGGTCCAATGATCCTAACAAACCAAGACTAAACAAGTGAAAAGCCTGTTCAAAAACGGGCTTTTTACAAATAAAAAACAGATCAATAATGATCTGTTTACTTATTTTTTCGTAGGTTTCCAAGTTCTTCAACTAGTGCTTGCATTTCATTCGGACTAAATGAAGGTTTCTTACGAACCATTTCATAAATTTCCACTAATTCTTCATACATTTCTTCGTCAAAGTGTGAAGGTTTAATCGCGCCAAGATTTAGCACCTTTAATTTCTCTTTTATTTGTTCAATCATATATTCAACATTTTCAGTAGACTTCTGCGATAAATTCATCCCGACACCCTTTCTTTCTTCAGTAATTTTATCTTTTCATTATAACTAGTATATGTCAATATAAACTTGATTTTCCTAAAAATTATAGGGTACGGTAAATATTACGCTTTATTTTATGTTTGGCGCTTGCATTTAGTAGTAATATTAACGCAAAATAAGTGAAGAGCTTTTTTTGGTATATATTTCATTGTTAAAATATGTATGGGAATATATCACATAGGAAGGAGAATTTAAGATGACAGGTAAAAATCAATTTTGGAAAGGTATGTTATACGGAGCGATAGCGGGTGGAGCCATCAGTTTATTAGATAAACCAACCCGTGAGGCGATGAAGGAGAACATTCAAAAGGCTTATAAACAAGTCTCATATGTGGTAAAACATCCAGGTGAGATTAGCGAACAGGTGAAGGGAACAGCTGAAAAAATTAGGAATACCGTTGAACAAGTGAGCGAGGATATTTCATATATTACAGGTAAAGTTGATGAAATTCGCGAGTTAACGCCGCAGGTAAAGGAAATTGTAAAAGAAACGAAAGAGACTTTTACAAAAAATGACGATGATTCCTTTTTGGAGGATTTGCTAAAAACTGATGGATCGGTAAGAGTGAATAATTAATTGTAAAAAACCCTAATTTGGATATTCTAAATAGTTCAAGCAAAGGAGGGGTGAGCATGATTAGGCAAGCGGATGTAGGTTCATCCCTATTAAGGAAACTCTGGCATAGAAGTAAAGAGGATGATATACCTGGATTATCTGCTCAATTAGCCTATTTTTTTCTGCTATCATTATTTCCGCTCCTGATTGTGATTTTTACCCTAATTCCCTATCTCCCTATTCCCCAACAGGATGTACTTGGGACAATACGTGAATTTGCTCCACCAGATACAATGGATTTAATTGAAAGAAATGTTAATGATATCATGAACAATCGGAATGGCGGGCTGCTTTCCATCGGGATTATCGGAACAATTTGGTCTGCCTCCAATGGAATTAATGCCATTGTCCGGGCGTTTAACAAAGCATACAATGTAAGGGAAAGTCGATCGTTTCTCATATCAAGAGGAATGGCAATGCTTCTTACTATTGGGATGATATTTGTATTTATTGTTGCGTTAATTCTTCCGATTTTTGGGAGAGAGATAGGCCTTTTACTTTTTTCGCAATTAGGTTTTACAGAGGAATTTTTGTATGTATGGAATATGCTAAGGCTTCTTGTAAGTGCGATTATTTTATTTCTTATATTCACAGGTTTATATTGGATTGCTCCTAATATTAAATTACGCTGTCGTAGTGCTATACCTGGTGCTGCATTTGCGACTATTGGTTGGATTTTATCATCCTTTGGATTATCCTTTTACGTCGGAAATATTACCAATTATTCTTTAACCTATGGAAGCATCGGGGCAATTATTGTCCTAATGATTTGGTTATACATATCCGCTTTCATTATTATACTCGGCGGAGAGATTAATGCCTATTATAGTGAGAAAAATAAGCAAAATTGTTAATGAAGTTGTCCTTATTTTTCCTTTATGAAAAATCTTATATTTGCGGACACTAAAGTTGGGGAATAAAGCAACTTTAGGAGGTTTAATCATGACTAAGAAAACGAAAAAAGATGGTGGCACAAAGCAAAAGAAAAAAGGTGCTAAAGGCAATAAAACTTCAGGTTCTGCAAATGGTTCAAATAGTTATCACTAAACTAGCATGTTGATTGGAGCTCCAGGCACTTCGCTTTCCGCGGGCGTGCCGGGGAGCCTCCTCGGCGCTGAAGCGCCTGTGGGGTCTCCCCCAGCCCCGTACTCCCGCAGGAGTCTCGTGCCTTCCGCTCAAATCAACATGTGTTATTTTACAAATTTTATTAACACAAAAGAGACCAAGCAACTTTGTGCCTGGTCTCTTCTTAATTTATGATTTCAATAGCCGGAGGCTGTTGAGAATGACGAGTATGGTGCTTCCTTCATGACCGATGACTCCAAAAGGTAGATCAAGAAGTTGGAAGAAGTTTGATGAAATTAGTACCATTATTACCATAATAGAAAAAATAACATTTTGTTTAATTATACTATTCATTCGCTTCGATAGACGAATGGCTTCAGCAATCCGTGCTAAGTCATTTTTCATTAGTACAACATCTGCTGTTTCAAGGGCTACATCACTCCCTCCTCCCATAGCAATACCTACGTTTGCTGTAGCTAAGGCAGGTGCATCATTTATTCCATCACCAACCATGGCAACTGTTTTATACTTCGTCTTTAACAGTTTAAGCTTTTCAACTTTCCCTTCTGGTAAACATTCAGCATAAAATTCATCAACATGGCTTTCAGCAGCAATGGCAGTTGCTGTGCGAGTGCTATCGCCGGTAAGCATGACTGTGAAGATTCCTTGTTTTTTTAACTGATCAATGGCGAGCTTTGTTTCTTCCCGAACCACATCCTTTAAGGCAATCACTGCTGCCAGAGTTCCATCGATTTGGACAAATACCAATGTATTCCCTAAGTTCGCTAAGTTTGTCGCTTTTCCATCAGCAAAGGCAGCTACAGCCTCCCGGCCAACAAAATCTGCTTTACCGATTTTCCACTGTTCCCCGTTTATTTCTGCCTTAACACCCCAGCCTGAAACATCTTCAAGATTGTTAGGGTGGAGAAGCTCTCGTTTCTGATTGCCTTTAACATAATTGACAATCGATTGTGCTAACGGGTGGTTTGAATGGTTCTCGATGGATGCTGTTTTCCATAGAATCTGTTCTTTATCAAATCCGTCCGCAATAATAACCTCCGTGACTTCTGGCTTGCCCATGGTAAGTGTCCCTGTTTTATCGAAGGCGATCGCTTCTAAATGACTTAAATTTTCTAAGTGAACACCGCCCTTTACCAAAATACCATGTTTTGCGCCATTTGAAATGGCTGATAACGTTGCTGGCATAATGGATGCAACAAGTGCACAAGGGGAGGCAACAACCAACAGAATCATTGCCCGATAAAACGATTCCTGCCAGCTCCAGTCAAGTAAAAAATAGGGCAGGAACATCATCAATAAAACAGCCCAAAGGACAGTTTTAACATAGGTCCCTTCAAACTTTTCAATAAAAAGCTGTGAAGGGGACTTTTCACTTTGAGCTGATTGGACTAGATCAATTATTTTTTGAAAAAGTGTTTCGTTACTTGCTTTTGTTGTTTCAACGGTAATGGCTCCTGTTAAGTTTACTGTCCCTGCAAACACATTCTCCTGTTTTCCTTTCGAAACGGGCATCGACTCACCGGTGATTGCCGCTTCATCGATATTAGTATGACCATTAAGAATAACACCATCAGAGGGAACGCGCTCACCTGGTTTAACAAGGATGTGGTCACCAATCCGAAGTGCCGAAACCGAAACCTTTCTTTCGATCCCATTATTTATGAGGAGCGCCTCTTCTGGCTGAAGCTCCATGAGAGAGGAAATCTCTTTATGACTTTTGTTCATTGTATAAGTTTCTAGTGCACCACTCACAGAGAAGATAAAGATTAAAATTGCACCTTCTGTCCAGTAGCCGATTATGGCCGATCCAATAGCAGCAAAAATCATTAGCATTTCAACGTTTAACTGTTTATTTTCATACGTTGCCTCAATACCTTCTTTTGCCTTGGCAAACCCGCCAATGATAAAGGCTAATAAATAGGCGATAATCGAAACTACTTGATCATCTGTTTTGTCAAACAACCACCCGGCGGCAATAAAAATTCCGCTTAGACCGGCCGCTATTAGTTCCAGATGAGGCTTGATTTTTTCAATAAAACCAGGTCTCTGAATTTCTTTTGTTAAAGTTTTAACTTCAGTGTTCATCCATCCCACCCCTTATTAAAGCTAATTGAGAAAAATAATCATAATCATTGCCCCTAAAAAACACGAAAGCTGTCATCGGATTGATGACAGCGAATTTCACAAAGAATATTAGATTTATACTTTAATATTATCACATCATCTATATGTTTGATAGGAGAATGCTCATATAGAGTAGGTAAAATTATGGTTTCTGATGTTCAAGTATAATATTTGGCTTTTTCCCAAAAACATAAATTAATAAGGATAAAATTAGCAGCATGGTACTTATTATTGAAAAGAAGCGGATATTTTCAAAATACTCAATGACAATGCCGCCTATTATTGGACCACTTAAACTGCCCAGACTAAAAAAGATTCCGCATAACAAGTTTCCAGTTGGTAATAAGTTTCGGGGAACTAAATCTGTCATATAACTAATACCTAATGAGAAGGTTGATCCAACCACCATACCAGATACTAAAAAGGATAGAAAAAGTCCAATAAATGAATGTTCAAACATTCCGGCTGCGGTAAAGCTTAAAAATCCAAGCACAAGAACAAATATTAATATATTTCTTCGTCCATGTTGGTCACTTAAGATTCCTAGTGGGAGCTGTGTGATGATCCCTCCAACTGCAAATGCTGATAGGAAATAGGAAACACTTGTAACATCGATATCCATTCTTAAGGCATAGATTGGGAAACTTCCGTTAAGGGAGGATTCTAAAAATCCATAGCAAAAGGGTGGTAAAAAGGCTAACCAGCCATATTTCATTGCATTCTTGAAACGTTTGATGGTATTAAAGAATGAATTAATTTCAACCTCGTGATCGGGAAAATCATTTCTTAATGAAAAGACAAACAGCCAGCCAATTAAGCACAGGATAGAAGAAATAATAAACGGAAGTGCTTCATTTATATTTACTAACGGAGTCATTAATGGACCAGCTGCAAAGCCAATTCCAAAGAACATTCCATATAAAGAAATATTCCGGCCCCTTTTTTCCCTTGGTGACGAGGAAGTAATCCATGTTTGTGTAGCAAAATGGAGTGCATGATCACCAATTCCAATTAGGAATCGCAATCCAAACCAAAACCAGAAGGAATGCCAAACAGGAAACAATGCAATGGCAACGATTACTAGCAATCCGCCAAAAATTATAATGGGTTTA
This sequence comes from Neobacillus sp., assembly GCA_029256785.1. Taxonomy (GTDB): domain Bacteria; phylum Bacillota; class Bacilli; order Bacillales; family Cytobacillaceae; genus Neobacillus. The sequence goes on along the minus strand of JAQSXG010000142.1, from coordinate 1,763 downwards.
TAGCCATATTTCCTTAGTGGGATTTCCATGAATGGGGAAACTAACAGAATCCCAATATATAACGCAGTTGCATTTAGGCCATTTAAAGATGAGGATACTCCGTTATTTTCAAAAATAACGGCAATTAGGGGAAGCAACATACCTTGTGAAAAACCTGATATGGCGACAATGCCGACTAGTATCCAAAACCTGAATTTGTTTTTATCCATAATAGATGTCCTCTTTTATAATATTTAGAAAATCAGTTACTTTAAGAATGGTAACGAGAAAACCATCCTTTTGCAAGTAAAATATTTGGGAGGATTAGACAATAACAAAGACCCTGAGCCTAAGCCCAGAGTCTCTTTTATCAATTATTTTCGATGTAAGGTATTGTACATTTAACTGTGCTATAATTATCAAGCATTAAATTTATATTGGGTTAGTATCAATCGTTTTTCTTAAGATTCATCAACCACCAACCTTCATGTTTGCTTATAAATACAAAGAACACGAGTGTTGAATTTCATATAAGACGGGAATCCCAGCCTCCTTAATGATAATGGTGTACCGATTGATTGCTGCCCTCCTTTTTAATAGCTTAAGCTTACTATACACTATAGATGGAATTTTGTAAATGTTCTGATTATTATTTTTGTAAATTTTTTTAGGAGGGACCTCATGTCTCTATTTTACCGCTCACTATTTTTTATGATTGGCTTACTTATTATGACTTTTGGGGTTTGTTTAACGATTAAAGCGGACTTAGGCGCCGGGGCTTGGGATGCACTTAATGTAGCCCTTTCTGAAGAGATAGGCTTGACCATTGGAAAATGGGTTATGATTGACGGTGCTATTTTGGTTATGGTCAACGCCATTTTAGTAAAAAGAAGGCCAGAGTTGCTTTCATTAATAACAATCATTTTCATAGGCTCATTAGTGGATTTCTGGATGTTAATTATCTTTGAAACTTGGACCTTTGAGGGGTTAACTATAAAATTAATCTCCTTATTGGCGGGAATTATCATTATAGGTCTTGGAGCTGCCGCTTATTTACAAGCTAAATTCCCAGCTAGTCCAATTGATAGTTTTATGTTGGCTATTAAAGAACGTTTTGGTTTCAATCTGATGGTCTCTAAAACACTGGCTGAAATTATCCCTTTAATTCCTGCCCTTATCTTAGGCGGACCGGTGTGGATAGGGACAATAATCATCACGCTTGTGATTGGGCCGTCGATTCAACTGTTTTTCCCATCTCTTGAGAAGCTACTGAAGAACCTCCAAGAGAGAAAGCTACAAGAGAAATATTGAAATAATTTGAGATAATGGATAATATCTAGCAACTCCGAAAAAACTATGAGCAGTTACTTTACTGCCATTAGTGAAAGGAGTTTAACTCTGTGAAAAAAATTATGCCAGTCATAATGTCACTGCTATTAATGCTAACCTTCCTACCTGCAGTTTCTGCAGAAAAAGCTACTGAAAAATACCAGGTTCCTTCTTCCGTAAAAAACATTACCAAGGAGAATACCTATCCTAATTCAACTCAGGATTTACCTACGCTGGAACCAAGTGATTTAACCAAAAAGTTAATTGACTCATCCAAGGAAAAAATCGAAAATCCGGATTTAATCCGGATGCTTAATGAATCAAGTGTGAATAGCACGCCATTTGCATTAGGTTACCGTGCGATCGTTTACTTGGGGCAATGGCCACTAAATTATGAATCAACGGAAACCTCTCCAAATTGGGAGTACCAAAAGATTAATACAAACTATTATGAT
>JAQSXG010000141.1 GCA_029256785.1 Neobacillus sp. | reverse complement strand
ACATTTATACCGGTAAAACGTTCAGGATCGATAACGATATGAAGCTGGCCAAGCTTTCTCCCCTCCGTAAGGTCATGGTACATCGAAGATACCTTGTTACCAGATGGAAGTCCTAACAGGATTCCAGACAAAACATCGACCATCATCATAAGCCCGTAACCCTTAGGTCCTGCAATCGGCAATAGGGCATTTACTTTAAAGGGATCTGTTGTTGGTTCTCCATTAGCATCAACAGCCCAGGAGTCATCAATCGCTCTATTTTTGGAACGGGCATCAAGGACTTTCCCCCATGCTTGAACGGTGGTTGCCATATCAATGATTATATGCTCCCCGTCTGTACCAGGTGCTGAAAAGGCAATCGGGTTTGTCCCATAATAAGGTTCTGCACCGCCAAATGGCACTGCCATTGGGTCTGACTGGCAAACAGAAATTCCGACTAGATCCGCGTTTGCTGCCTGCTGGACAAAATAAGAAAGGGCTCCACTATGGCCGAGATTTCTCATACCAACAATAGCAATTCCATTTTCCTTAGCGATTTTAATCGCTTCATCCATGGCTAATTTTGCTACCACATGCCCTGCTCCATTATCACCCTCGAACACAGCGGAGCATGGACCAGCTTTCTTAAATTCAAATTTTGGATTATGTGTCGTACCGCCCTTTGCAATTCTTTCGGCGTAATATTCCACACGCATCGCACCGTGGGAATGATATCCTCTTGCATCTGCATGGACGAGTACATCTGCTACAATCTTAGCATGTTCTTCTGTTAAGCCTGCTTTATGAATCTTTGTTGTAATCAGTTCCGTTAATTGTTGTATTGTTACTTTCATTACATACACCCACTTTTTATAATATCTATTTGAATCTATCCGGATTATTGTGCAGTGTATCCGCCATCAACTAACAAGTTTGCACCCGTTACAAAGGAAGATTCATCGCTAGCAAGGAATAGGACGGCATTAGCAATTTCTTCAGGTCTGCCAAGACGTCCAATAGGATGCAGCGATTCCAAGTGTCTTTTTGCATCAGAATCAAGTTGATCTAACATTGGAGTATCGATATAACCTGGGCAAACAGCATTAATTCTGATTCCTCTATTAGCATAGGTAACTGCAGCGGAACGTGTCATGTTTACCACTCCGCCTTTAGCTGCAGCATATGCAGAGACAGAAGGCTGTCCAACATGACCTAAAATTGATGCACAGTTAATGATTGAGCCGCTGCCATTCTTCATCATTGCCGGAATGGCAAACTTGCTGCATAGGAATACACCTGTAAGGTCGACACTTAGCAAGGTATTCCAGTCTTCTAAACTAGTCTCATGAATATCCCCCATTGCCCCCACACCTGCATTGGCAAATAGAATATCAAGTTTGCCGAAAGTATCCTCGGTTACACTAATTAGATTTTGTACATCATCTTCCTTGGCAACATCAGTTTTTACAAAAATGGCGTCTCCACCCTGTTCTTTAATTTGGCTTACTACATATTCGCCTTTTTCCATATTACGGCCGGCCACTACAACCTTTGCCCCTTCTCTACCAAACAGCAATGCTGTACTCTCACCAATACCAAATGTCCCACCAGTTATAATTGCTACTTTTCCATTTAAACGCATGTCCGTTCCTCCTAAGTATCTATCTAGGTTTACTTTTGAACAATTGTGAAAGTAGAACAAGACTCGTGTTTACTTCACAATCAAAGAGATTGTGAATTGTTTCACAATGTCTTTATGATTGAATTATATATCGAAACACAATTTAAGTCATTGTTCATAGTAACCAATTATTTTTTTGTTACTTAGTTAAAACGGACATAGTTAAATATTTCTATCCAATCAACTTTGGATTTGTTCCTTTCTCCTTTTTTGGCATTTTAAAAAAAGGTAGAGTCAAGTTATTAACAAATACCTTTATAATATCCACAATAAAGACTATTATATCCACAGACATATTCAGTATATCCACAAATTTATTAACAATTTTACGAAGTGTAGTTGGTTATCCACACCCTTGAGCAGGAACTATGAACTTTGGATGGGGATATGTTTAAATTGTGAGACCTGGAACAATCCTTTATCAGTAAGTTTAAGCTCAGGTATGACGGGAAGTGCTAAAAAGGAAATGGTTAGAAAGGGATTGAAGTGTTTATTCGCCCCCAGTTTTTTCAGCGCAAGATGAAGGTCGTTTAGATTGGAATAAACTTCGTGATAGGGTCGATCAGACATTAATCCAGCAATAGGAAGCTCTAGTGAAGCAATCACTTCCCCGTGATTGACGACAACGAGGCCACCTTGCATGTTCTTAATCGTATTCGCAGCAACTGCCATATCATGATCATTGGTTCCCGCGATAATAAGATTATGGGAGTCATGCGCAATGGTTGTAGCTATTGCACCTGAGGTAAATCCGAGTCCTTTAACAATACCTAAGCCAATTTGATTTGTCAGATGGTGACGTTCAATAACAGCTAGCTTTAGTTGGTCAGCAACAATAGAGGGTTGAAATAATCCCTGCTCACAAGTAGAAACATCTTCAATAACATGTCGAGTCACAAGGCTATTAGGAATAATTTCAATGATATTGGCTTTAGATCTATTTAATGAAATAGTTAAATGATTTTTCGTAACTTCAGCAAACCAGACCGTTTTTCTTAGTAAATCACTCTCAGCAGGAAGACTTTCATTCCAGTCATTAACTAGCAACCCATTTTCAATAACCATCTTTCCGTCCTTAAATACATCACCAATGGCAATGGACTTCAGGTCATCGAGAACAATGAAATCTGCTTTATAGCCTGGTGCTATCGCGCCTTTGTCCTTGAGGCCAAAGCATTCTGCAGCATTTATTGTTGCCATCTGAATGGCTGTTATTGGTGGAATCCCGCTTTTAATTGCTAATCTTATATTATGGTCGATACTACCATCGTGGATGAGGTCATCTATATGCTTATCATCAGTGACGAATAAGCAGCGGCGTGCATTCCGTTCATTTACGATGGCAATTAACGACTGTAAGTCCTTGGCTACCGTACCTTCTCGTATCATCAAGTACATCCCTCTTTTAAGCCGTTCCTTAGCATCTGCAGCAGTAGTACTTTCATGATCTGTTCGAATCCCCGCCGCCGTATATACATTTATATCTTTAGCTGTTAACCCAGCAGCGTGACCATCAATTTTTTTCCCTGCTTGCACAGCGTCTGTTAATTTATCTATCATGTCAGGGTCTGCTTGAACCACTGCAGGGAAGTTCATAACTTCTGCTAGTCCAAGAACACGGGGATGCTGATAAAAGGGCTTTAAATCTTCGGCGGTAAGATTAGCACCGGAGTTTTCAAATTCTGTAGCGGGAACACAGGATGGGAGCATAAAGTAAAAATCAAATGGAAGGGACTCAGATGAGTCGAGCATGTATTGGATGCCAATGGTGCCTGTTACATTAGCAATTTCATGAGGATCAGCTATAACAGTGGTAACGCCATGTTGGAGGAGGACCTTGGCAAATTCACTTGCAGTAATCATGGACGACTCAATATGAACATGACCATCAATGAAAGTGGGGGATAGATAACGTCCTTTTGCATCAATGACGTTTTTTCCTTCGTATTCTCCAATTCCCACAAAATAACCACCTGAAATAGCAACATCCCCTTGAATGACCTCTCCATTAAAGACATCAATAATTTTCCCATTTTTAATCACAGTGTCCGCGGGTTCACTTCCTGCCGCAACAGAGATTCTCCTTACTAATTGATTTCTTTCCATCATTTACAACACCCTCATATCAGATTAGTATTCTATTTTTTGATTTGATTTTTCCCAGGTTCTAAACGGTATATCCCCCTGGTCGGGAAAAATCTTTTTCATGGGTATTTTACGGTCTTCAACCTTCAGTGCGAGTTGTTCATAAATGAATTGATCATCAAACCCAATTTTTGCGGCTTCTAGTTTCGTGCAAGCATAATAAATAGCTTTCGGTCTTGCCCAATAGATAGCCCCAATACACATCGGACAGGGCTCACAACTTGTATAGATTTCACAATCAAGAAGTTGAAAATCGTTCAAATATTGACAGGCATTTCGAATCGCTTGCACCTCGGCATGTGCGGTTGGATCGTTCGTAGCCGTTACTTCATTCCTGCCAGTACCAATTATTTTCCCATCTTTCACAACAACTGCCCCAAATGGCCCTCCGTGGTTAGTGAGAACATTGTTGAGTGCTTCTTGAATGGCTTTTTCCATAAAGTGAATTTCTGACATAAGATCACTCCTCTGTTTTGTTCATGATTATATGCCGGAGTTATAGAAACTATTTCGTCTTTTCAGTTGAATATGAGTATTTTTAGAGTGTCGAGAATATAAATAGTTTTAACTGCCCAATAAGGAATAAATACTAAATAAAAGGAGGGATGCTATGGTCTGCCAAAATAGTGGTGAAAGTCTTTCAATTGAAAATATTAATCAAATGAATAGAGAACTATTTGTTCAAATGTGGGGATGGCTGTTTGAGGATTCGCCTTGGGTTGCCTCGAAAGCCTGGGAAAGTCTGCCGTTTGAATCTAAAGACGAACTCTTGCAAACGATGATTAATATCGTTGGAAAAACAGAGAAACCAAGGCAGTTAGCACTACTTTGTGCCCATCCAGACTTAGGAACTAGATTACAAATGTCAGAGACTTCTCAAAAGGAACAGGCGGGTGTAGGACTAGATAAGCTTACTAAGGAAGAACTAGCGGAGTTTGTTTCGCTTAATCAGATTTATGTTGAGAAGTTTGGCTTCCCATTTATCATGGCGGTAAAAGGACAAAATAAAGAAACAATTCTTTCTGCGATGAAAGAACGGCTGGGTAGTACTTATGATCAAGAATTTGAAACAGCCTTAGATGAGGTATATAAGATTGCCAGATTTCGTTTAGGCGATACGATTTAATGAGAGGGATGAAATGATGAAAAGAACCATGAGCTATGGAAAAGCAGATGTGTGGGTATATCGTACGTATGCAAAGCCTCTTACTGGCGTTCGAACGATACCTGAATCGGGATTTACCGGCCGTAAAAATATCCTTTTTGGGATGAATGTTAAAGTAGCTGTCGAGGGAGATGCCTTCTTTTCCTCTTTTAAGGAAGGTGATAACACCTTAGTGGTTGCAACCGACTCAATGAAGAATTTTATCCTTAAGCATGCGGGGGGTTATGATGGATCAACACAAGAAGGGTTCCTTGAATTTGTCGGACAGCGTTTCCTTGAAACCTACTCACATATGACGGGTATCACTATCTCTGGTGAGCAAATTCCCTTTGATGAACTTCCCGTTCCAACAAATGGAACCTTTGAACCGAGTCCGCTTGTCTTTCGCTATTCATTAAATGAACAGGCTAGTGCACAAATTGAAGTAAAACGTACCGATGAAGCGATCATAACTACCAATCACTCTAGCAGTTTAAAGGGATTAAAGCTGATTAAGGTACGTGGTAGCTCTTTTTATGGCTATGTGAAGGATGAATACACGACATTACCAGAATCCTATGATCGACCCTTATTTATCTTTTTAAATATTGAGTGGCGGTATAACGATTTGGAGGATGCAAGAGGAAATACGGCAGATGGTTATGTGGGTGCAGAACAGGTAAGAGACATTGCCTATACCGTTTTTCACGAAGAAAACTCGCCGTCTATCCAAAATCTAATCTACCGAATTGGTTATAGAATACTAGAACGGTTCCCACAATTAGTCGAAGTTCGCTTTGAATCCAATAACAGGACCTGGGAGACCATTTTAGATGAAATTCCTAGCTCAGAGGAAGGAAAGGTTTTTACCGAGCCCCGTCCTCCCTATGGATTTCAATGTTTTTCAATGACGCGTGAGGATTTAGAAATTCTGGAGGAAAAGAGCTAATGGCTGGAAGAGTAACCACACATGTCCTTGATTTAAGCAAAGGAAAACCGGCAGTTGGTGTTTTGGTGGAATTATGGGAAGTAGTCTCTGATAACGAGTTTACGCTAGTACAAGATTGTTATACCAATGAAGATGGCAGAGTAAGCAAACCTCTCCTAGAGGGAAGCACGATGAAAAAAGGAATCTATGAACTTCGATTCCATGTGGGAGATTATTATCATGAACGTGGAGGGTTACCCGGAGAGCCTGCATTCCTAAATTGTGTTCCAATTCGTTTTGGTATAGCAGAACCTGATGATCACTATCATGTGCCTCTATTACTCTCCCCAGGTGGATACAGCACCTATCGAGGGAGTTAAGGTGTATGAATGACTTGGACTCGAGGAAGGAGAGAAGTTTTTTATGAATCATGATAAAAAAACGCTGGTTCAATGGATTGGGGCACATCAAGAAGAAATGATTTCTTTTTTTAAAAAGCTAGTGCAGACGCCGTCCGATAATCCTCGCGGTGATTGTTACCCTATTGCTGCTCTCTTACATAAGGAGCTAAGGGAGGTTGGAATAAAGGATGTTTCATTGTTAGAGGTAGATAATGAGGATGTAAAAGCAACAGGTATGATCAGTTTAGCCAATGTACTAGGATCGACCGTCTTTGGTGACGGCACAGGGACTAGCATTGTATTAAATGCCCATGGAGATGTGGTTCCACCAGGCTTAGGTTGGAGTGTGGATCCGTATGGTGGAGAAATCATTGATGGGAAAATGTATGGGCGAGGAGTGGCCGTATCTAAGTCAGATATTACTGCTTATACCTTTGCTGTCCTGTCCTTAACACAAGCAAAAATGAATCAACCGTTAAATGGGAAGGTAGACCTTGCGTTTACGTTTGACGAGGAAACCGGCGGAGATTTAGGGCCAAAATGGCTACTGGATAAAGGATATATCGAGCCAGACCAAGCCATTGTCGCAGGTTTTACGTACTCAGCTGTAAACGCTCATAATGGCTGTTTGCATTTTGAAATCAAAACCACCGGAAAGTCCGCCCATGCCGCCATTCCGCATACGGGAATCGATGCCATCGAGGCAACTTCGAAAATATTAAACTCTCTCTATGAATATCGTCACACATTAGCGAAGAAAAAATCGTCAATCCCTGGTATCGACTTCCCAACCCTGAATGTCGGCCTTGTTTCAGGAGGAATAAACACCAATGTAGTACCGGATGAGTGTATCATCAGAGTAGATCGGAGACTGATTCCAGAAGAAAACGGTGAACAAGCAGAAGTGGAATTTAATGAATTGGTGCTACAAGCTGTTTCAGATAATCCCGGAGTAAAAGTGGAGATACAGAAAGTCCTTCACGCGAAAAGCTATGGACCAGTGCCAGAGGATACTCCATTAATCCAAGCCTTGGCTGCCAACTGGCAGGAGGTCATGAACGAACAGGACAGTTTAATGATCAATGGAGTACCATTATACACAGATGCACGCCACTTTTTTAATGCAGGTGTGCCAACAATTATGTTTGGGGTTGGTCCAAAGGTGTTAGAAGAAGCGAATGGTCATCGAGCAGATGAAAATATTCGACTCGATGATTTACAGGCGGCTACAAAAATCATTGCCTGCACGCTTTATGATTTACTAGCAAGTGGAAAAGCATAAAATAAGGAAAAGCGGCAGGTGAAACAAATACTGCCGCTTTTATGTGGAGAAATAAAATGAGGTTCGCTGATAAGATTCACAACTTTTGTGATAAAATTTTCATTAAAGGAGTTGATCCGAAGTGAATATCATAGACCTACATTGTGATGCGCTACTTAAGTTAGCGGAAGCTAAGGGTAAGCTGCGTTTTGCGGATTCCCCTGAATTACAAACGAATAAGACTCGGTTACAGATAGGAATGGTAAAGGTCCAATGCTTTGCGATTTTTTTGGAACCAGATATTCCATCTGATCAGAAATTTCATGCAGCGCTGGAGCAAGTTGATTATTTCTATAAAGAAGTACTGGAAAAAAACCCTGATATGATACATATAAAAGATTGGTCTGACTTTGATCGGCTAAAAGTGGGCCAGATTGGTGCGATGTTAACGTTAGAAGGTGTCGATGCGATTGGTAATGATTTAATGAAACTAAATATCCTTTATCAGCTTGGCGTGAGGTCGGTAGGACTGACATGGAATAATGCCAATCTAGCCGCTGATGGCGCCGGTGAACCTCGTGGCGGAGGGCTTACGCTATTGGGAAAGGAAATTGTGGAGTTTAATAATCAGAATCAAATTCTTACTGATGTTGCTCACTTGAGCGATAAGGGAATCTGGGAAGTGATCGAATTGGCTAACTATCCAATTGCCAGCCACTCGAATGCAAGGACGCTTTGTCGGCATCCGCGCAACTTAACAGATGAGCAGGCTACAGCCATGTTTACTAAGGGCGGTCTGGTTCATGTCGTCTACTACCCTCTTTTTGTAAAAGAAAACGGAGAGGCAACGCTATCTGATCTTGTTAAGCATATTGATCATTTTTGTGGGTTAGGTGGCGTGAAGCAAATTGGGTTAGGGTCAGACTTCGATGGAATATCAACTTTTGTTACGGGATTAGAGGATGCATCAAAGAGTCAAAATCTAATCAATGAATTGCTTAAGCACTTCCGTGAAGAAGAGGTAAGGGGCTTTGCCTTTCAAAACTTTTTGGACCATAGACCGAAATAAAATGAATCTAAACAAAGAGGAATGAGAAAATGTACTTAACAATAAAAGAAACAGCAGAGTATTTGTCAATGGCCGAATCAAACGTAGAAACCTTAATCAAACAAAAGAAAATCCGTGCCATCCATGACGGTGAAAACTATCTAATTAACAAAGAACAATTCAACACCCACCTCAAACAAATGGAAAAATACAAACACCTTGTCGAAGAAATATTAAACGAACCTGTCCCAGAGGACATTGATATTAAGGATGAGGACTAATGGTTGAATATCCTTCATAGAAGGGATGAAGAGCATCTTGCGTGTTCTTCTGAACGGAGTTGTCCTTCATCGTGGATAGGAGGACAACTATTCTAACGTTAACAGCCTTTAATAATAACGGATAGAAGGGATGATTCGTATGTCTTTTACGTTCAAAGCGATTGCTCATATTCAACTGGCTGCTCCAAAAGGAAGCGAGGATACATCAAGGAGATTCTTTAAAGACATCCTAGGTTTTACTGAATTGGAGAAACCAGCGGAGCTTAAGAAACGGGGCGGTGTATGGTTCGGGTTTGGAAATTACCAGCTCCACATCGGAATAGAAGAACCATTCTCTCCAGCCAAAAAGGCACATCCTGCCTTTGAAGTAGAGAATATTGAGGAATTAAAGCTACATCTAATCAATAGTGGAGTAAACATTATTGAAGACGGTAATTATCCTGGTGCAAATAGATTTTACACCTCAGACCCGTTTGGAAATCGGTTAGAGTTTTTAGAATGGATTGACTAAAGTATCAAAAGGGAAAGTTTAGGTATCTTCTATCAATAATTTCACCCTTTTGAACTCATACTAACGTTCGAGAGGTGAAGAATATGTATAAACTGTTGTCTCATAATGATTTGGATGGGGTCGGGTGTGGAATTTTAGCGAAGCTTGCATTTGGAGACCAAGTGAAGGTGAAATACAATTCCGTTTCCGGTCTCGACCGTGAAGTAGAGTGGTTTTTGGAAAACGAGGATAAGGAAACGTTTTTATTTATCACCGATTTGTCCGTTAATCAAAAAAATGAAAAAAAGCTTGAGTTATTTTTTCAAGCGGGTGGGAAAGTTCAGTTCATTGATCACCATAAAACTTCCCTTCATTTTAACGAATATGATTGGGCACATGTAGTAGTTGAAGATGACGAAGGAACATTAACTTCAGCGACGTCTTTATTTTATGAATATTTAGTTGCTCAACAACTGATTCAATCATCCAACGG
>JAQSXG010000001.1 GCA_029256785.1 Neobacillus sp. | reverse complement strand
TCACCGCCAGGATATGTTGGTTATGAAGAGGGCGGTCAGTTAACAGATAAAGTTAGAAGAAAACCATATTCCGTTATCCTGCTTGATGAAATTGAAAAAGCACATCCAGATGTATTCAATATCTTATTACAAGTACTTGAAGATGGACGTTTAACGGATTCGAAGGGTAGAACGGTAGATTTCCGTAATACTGTATTGATTATGACTTCCAATGTAGGGGCGGAAGCTCTAAAGCGCAACAAATATGTTGGATTTAATATTCAAGATGGTGCGCAGGATTACAAGGATATGAAGGGTAAGGTAATGGAAGAATTGAAAAAGGCCTTCCGTCCTGAATTCTTAAACCGTATCGATGAAATCATTGTATTCCATGCACTTGAGAAAAAACATCTCGAAGAAATCGTTACCCTCCTTTCTGACCAACTGGTAAAACGATTAAAGGAGCAACATATTTCTTTAGAATTATCTGATGCAGCCAAGGCAAAAATATCTGTTGAGGGTTACGATCCTGAGTATGGTGCACGGCCACTTAGGAGAGCAATTCAAAAACATATCGAAGACCGACTTTCAGAGGAATTGCTAAAAGGCACTGTATTAACAGGTCAACATGTTATAATTGACGTAGAAAATGGTGAATTTATTGTCACCACTAATAAAAAGGCGAGTCTAACTAAATAGGTTTTTAGCTTTATTAGTCGCCATAAGGACAACTAAAAGAGGTACACGTTTATAGTTCAGTCGTGTACCTCTTTTTTTTATAAAATGGACTTGTACTTACATTTAGGAGAGAACAGATATGGCAAAACGAAAAACGAAATTTATGTGTCAGGAATGCGGATATGAGTCTCCAAAATGGATGGGGAAATGTCCTGGTTGCGGGGAATGGAACAAGATGGTAGAAGAGGTAGAGGTTACTGGCGGAAATAGAAGAGGGGCATTTGCTCACTCACAAGGCGGTTCGACAATTCTTTCAAAACCAATTCCAATTACTGCAATTGAAGCACTAACCGAACCACGAATCCATACCGATTTATCAGAATTTAACCGAGTACTTGGCGGTGGAGTTGTGAAGGGTTCGTTAGTATTAATTGGTGGGGATCCAGGTATTGGGAAGTCTACCCTTTTGTTGCAGGTATCCTCCCAGCTAGCAAACAAGGGAAATAAAGTGTTATACATTTCAGGTGAGGAATCGCTACACCAAACAAAGCTTCGGGCATCAAGATTAGGGATATCCTCTGAGAATCTCCTTGTATATGCGGAGACGAATCTACAAGAAATTAATCAAACAATAGAAAACACAGAACCCAGCTTTGTTATTATAGATTCCATTCAAACTGTATTCCATCCAGAGGTAACTTCTGCACCTGGGAGTGTATCACAGGTACGTGAATGTACTTCTGAATTAATGAGAATTGGAAAAACGAACGGGATTGCCATTTTTATTGTTGGTCATGTAACAAAAGAAGGTTCTATAGCTGGTCCAAGATTGCTCGAACATATGGTGGATACGGTACTTTATTTTGAAGGTGAAAGACATCATACGTATCGGATTTTAAGAGCAGTGAAAAATCGCTTTGGATCAACGAATGAGATGGGAATCTTTGAAATGAAAGAATTTGGTCTGGAAGAGGTAGCGAATCCTTCAGAAATCTTCCTTGAAGAGAGGTCTCAAGGGGCGGCAGGTTCTACAGTATGTGCTTCCATGGAAGGGACACGTCCAGTACTCGTTGAAATTCAAGCACTTATTTCACCAACAAGTTTTGGAAACCCAAGAAGAATGGCAACAGGCATTGACCATAACCGAGTTCCCTTAATCATGGCGGTACTGGAAAAACGAGTCGGGATGCTATTGCAAAATCAGGATGCATACTTAAAGGTGGCTGGCGGAGTAAAACTAGATGAGCCGGCAATTGATTTAGCCATTGCTGTAAGTATCGCCTCTAGCTTTCGAGATAAACCAACAAAAGCGACAGATTGCATTATTGGAGAAGTGGGCCTTACAGGAGAGGTAAGGCGTGTCTCAAGAATCGAACAACGAGTCCAAGAAGCGGCAAAGCTTGGCTTTGAGCGGGTTATTTTACCTGCTAATAACCTAGGAGGCTGGAAAAGCCCAAGAGGGATTGAGTTAATAGGCGTTTCGACCGTAAGTGAAGCGTTAAAGGCAGCGTTTGGAGGTTAGCGAATGGAAAATAAAAGGCTTGGTGAACAATCCGTAAGAGAAGTATTGCAGTTTATAGCACCAGGTACACCCATACGTGAAGGCATTGATAATGTCCTAAGGGCAAATACGGGAGGACTTATTGTTGTAGGTTATAACGACAAAGTGAAGGATATTGTCGATGGAGGATTCCAAATAAATTGTCCCTTTTCACCTAGCTACCTTTATGAACTTGCAAAAATGGATGGAGCAATTATTTTAAATGAATTAGGAAATACCATTCTTATTGCTAATGCCCACTTAGCCCCGGATTCAGATATCCAAGCCACCGAAACAGGAATGCGCCATCGTACTGCTGAAAGGGTCGCCAGGCAAACAAAGGCGCTCGTCATAGCGATTTCACAAAGAAGAAATGTTATTACTTTGTATCAAGGGAATTTCCGCTATGCCCTTAAAGACATAGGGGTGATTTTGACGAAGGCAAATCAGGCGATTCAAATGCTGGAAAAGTATAAGGCAGTAATGGAACAAAGTATTGTTAATTTGAGTCTCCTGGAGTTGGAAGAGTCTGTTACTTATAATGACTTTTTGCTCGTTCTTCACCGCTTTGAGATGGTCTTAAAGATAAAAAACGAACTATTAACTTATTTAAATGAACTTGGTACGGAGGGCCGGCTGATTCGGCTACAAATGAATGAAATATTAACAAACATAGAAAAAGAGACTGCGCTTATTATTAAGGATTACTCTTTTGAAAGAACAATCAATGCATGGGATGCACTTAACCGAATGCAGATTCTAACCAATAGTGGGACCATTGAAGATAGCGTCCTACTGAAAATGCTAGGTTATCAAGGTTATGTCCATTTAGATGAGAATAAACTCCCTCGTGGTTATCGAATTCTTAATAAGATACCACGGCTCCCAGCAGTAATTATCGAAAATATCATTTCTAGTTTTGAAACACTTTCCAAGGTACTAGCTGCTTCGGTTGAACAACTTGATGATGTTGAAGGAATTGGAGAAGTGCGGGCGAAAAAAATTAAAGAGGGCTTTAATTTAATAAAGGAGCGTTTATATACAGAACGACATATATAAAAAGGATTGCAAACCTAATACTACTATGCTAAAATAGTGAATTTTCATAAATTTGACAGAGAAATTTTACAATGCTACCCTATGAAGTGAACGATCAATATCTAATAAATACCTACTATTTATAGACTGCAGAAAAAAATAATTAGCAACAAAGGTTTCATTTTTCGGATTATGTTTATAATGAGTAGAGGAGGTGACGGAATGTTAAAACGTATTGTTCAAGCTTGCTTTCTCATAACTGGTGGTACGCTTGGAATATTGTTAATCCCGGAATTGTTGATATTAGTAAAAATGGAAGGCATTCCTATAATCAGTAACTCATATGTCGTGGCTATTTTAGGTGCAATTATTTTTTATCTTATTACCTTTTGGGCAGTTGATTATGTACTTGAATTTGTCAAATGGGCAGAAGATTCATTAGTAAAAATCCCTGTTACAGATGTAATTTTTGGCAGTATCGGATTAATTTTTGGATTGCTTGTTGCCTATTTAATAGGTTTTGCACTGAATGCTGTACAAGTACCGATCTTAAATGCTGTCGCTCCTATACTACTGACATTATTGTTTGGTTATCTGGGCTTTCAGGTTGGATTTAAAAAGAGAGATGAACTACTGAATCTCTTTAGTCGCGGGAAACGAAAGAATGATGAGGAAGAAGTTGAAGTGGCTGTTAAAAATTCACTAAAGATATTAGATACAAGTGTTATTATTGACGGACGTGTAGCAGATATTTGCCAAACTGGATTTTTGGAAGGGACAATCGTTATTCCACAGTTTGTCCTCGAGGAATTACAGCATATTGCCGACTCTTCTGATGTTCTTAAGCGAAATCGTGGAAGAAGAGGATTGGATATATTAAATCGTATTCAAAAGGAATTGGCTATTAAGGTAGAGATTTACGAGGGTGATTTTGAAGAAATACAAGAAGTTGATAGTAAGCTTGTTAAATTAGCTAAGGTTACAAACGGAATGCTCGTAACCAATGATTTTAATCTTAATAAAGTATGTGAATTGCAGAATGTTTCCGTATTAAATATCAATGATTTAGCGAATGCTGTTAAGCCTGTCGTTCTGCCAGGAGAGGAATTAATGGTTCAAGTTATTAAGGATGGCAAAGAATATCACCAAGGTGTGGCTTATCTCGATGATGGTACCATGATTGTCGTAGAAGAAGGAAGAGAATATATAGGTAAAAGAATAGAAGTTCTTGTTACGAGTGTATTGCAGACATCTGCTGGGAGAATGATATTTGCTAAACCAAAATTATTGGAAAAAGCTTTATAGAAAGCTTAAGTGGATACTTTAAAGTTTAGATTGGGGTTTTTTTATGGCTTATCAAGTCATTATTCCTGCTGCTGGTCAGGGGAAAAGGATGGGCGCGGGGAAAAATAAGCTTTTATTAACACTTAATGAAATACCAGTGCTAATCCATTCATTAATGGTTTTTGAAAACGATGAGTTATGTGATGGAATTATATTAGCCATTCATCCACAAGATGAGGCGGTATTTTATACATTATTAAAGAAATATAGAATAAGTAAAGTACGGGACCTCGTTCCAGGCGGAAAAGAACGTCAGGATAGCATATATAATGCATTAAAAACAGTAACTACTGATGGGATTATCCTTGTTCATGATGGAGCGCGTCCTTTTATTAGGAAGGAACATATTCATCAGTTAGTTGTAACGGCAGAGGAGACCGGAGCAGCCATTATTGGAGTACCTGCAAAAGATACGATGAAAACTGTGCGTAATAATTTGGTAGTGGACACTGTCGAACGATCTAGCTTGTGGGCTGTTCAAACCCCACAAGCTTTTCGTATTCCAATCTTGATTAGGGCATATGAACAGGCAGAAAAGGAAAAGTTTATCGGTACAGATGATTCTAGTTTGGTGGAGCGAATCGGTCATCCCGTGGCAATGGTAGCAGGAGATTATGACAATATAAAGTTAACAACACCAGAGGATCTATACTTTGCTGAAGCAATTTTGAATAAGAGAAAAGGGGAGTTTTGAGCATGTATCGAATTGGTCAAGGATTTGATGTACATCAATTAACGGAGGGGCGTCCGCTTATCATTGGCGGGATTACAATTCCATATGATAAGGGACTTTTAGGTCATTCCGACGCAGATGTTTTACTGCATACAGTTTCAGATGCATGCCTCGGGGCAATTGGCGAAGGTGATATTGGCAGGCATTTTCCCGATACTGACCCCAACTTTAAGGATGCAGACTCTGCTAAGCTTATGGAGCATGTCTGGATGCTTGTGAAGGAAAAAGGGTATGAACTGGTCAATGCGGACTGTACGATAATTGCACAAAAGCCGAAGATGGCACCTCATATTGGGCAAATGAAGGAACGGATTGCAGAGTTACTTGAGGCGAGCCCTGATCAAATCAATGTTAAAGCAACAACCACTGAAAAGCTGGGTTTTACTGGACGAGGGGAAGGAATCGCTGCTCAAGTAGCAGTTTTGTTGAAAAAGGTTAACATTTAGACTTTATTGCTTCCACCCGCAATGATAGAATAAATCAGATGAAATAAAACGGTTTGTAATACAGGAGGAACATGATATATGTCGAATGAGGTACGCGTAAGATATGCACCAAGTCCAACAGGACATTTACATATTGGAAATGCTCGGACTGCGTTATTTAATTATTTATTTGCACGCAGCCAAGGTGGTAAATTCATCATCCGGATTGAAGATACAGATAAAAAGCGGAATATTGCGGGTGGAGAAGAAAGCCAATTAAAATATTTAAAATGGCTTGGCATGGATTGGGATGAAAGTGTTGATGTTGGTGGTGAATATGGTCCCTATCGTCAATCCGAGAGAAATGATATTTACCAAACCTATTACAATCAATTGCTTGAAAATGGTCACGCCTATAAATGTTATTGTACAGAAGCAGAGATTGAGGCAGAGCGTGAAGAGCAAACCGAACGTGGAGAAACGCCACAGTATTCGGGAAAATGCCGGAACTTAACGGCTGAAGAACGGGCGTCGCTTGAAAGTGAAGGTCGTGAACCGAGTATACGTCTCGTTGTTCCAGAGGGAAAAACCTACACCTTTGATGATATGGTAAAAGGGAGCGTTTCTTTCGAATCTGAAGGGATGGGCGACTGGGTCATTATTAAGAAGGATGGAACACCAACATATAATTTTGCGGTAACGATTGATGATTATTTAATGAAAATCTCTCATGTGTTACGCGGAGATGATCATATCTCAAATACGCCAAAGCAGCTAATGGTTTATGAAGCACTAGGCTGGGAGCCTCCCGTTTTTGGACATATGACGTTAATTGTCAACGAGAGCCGTAAAAAACTTAGTAAGCGTGACGAATCGATCATTCAGTTTATTGAACAATATGAGGAATTAGGCTATTTACCAGAAGCTTTATTTAATTTTATTACATTATTGGGCTGGTCTCCTGGAGGCGAAGAAGAAATCTATTCCAAAGAGGAATTTATTAAGATTTTTGATGCGAACCGGTTATCGAAGTCACCTGCCTTATTTGATAAACAAAAGCTTGCTTGGATGAACAACCAATACTTAAAGAAGACTGAGATTGATCGTGTTCTTGAACTTGCTATTCCACATTTAGTCAAATCAGGAAAGTTAAGCGAAAATATGAGTGAAGAAGAACAACAATGGGCGAAAAGCTTAGTAGCGCTATTACAGGAAAAAATGAGCTTTGGTGCAGAAATTGTTGAACTTTCAGACATGTTCTTTAAGGCTGAAGCGGTATATGAAGAAGATGCGAAGGAAGTCTTGGCTGGAGAAACGGTACCTGAAGTTTTAAAAGCATTTTCACAGGAACTTGATCAGTTAGAGAGTTTTAAAGCGGATGAGATTAAGGCTGCTATGAAAGCTGTGCAAAAGTCAACAGGGCAGAAAGGAAAGAATCTCTTTATGCCAATCCGTGCAGCTGTTTCAGGACAAACACATGGTCCAGACCTGCCTCAAACCATTGAACTTTTAGGAAAGTCTAAAGTCCAATTACGAATTCACAAACTTATTGGTTAACATTAAAGCAAAAGTATAATATAGTAAGAGAAAGTAAACTTAAAATGTAAAAATGTTGAAGAGGAAAAGTAAAATATGATGCTTTAAAAGAGAAAACCATCACCGGCTGAAAATGGTTTAAGCCTCTCATATTTGAAAATGCACCTCCGAGTCTCTTTTCGAAAGGATGAGTTTCCGAGTAGACTGGAGCGGAACCTTCCGTTAACAGGTTAGAGTGAGACTGAAATATGCCTTTTTTATTTTTAAAATAAAGGCTTAACAGTCTAATCAGAGTGGAACCACGCTAGTAAGCGTCTCTGTCGTAAAGACAGAGGCGTTTTTTTTATTAATTTAACTGGGGAGGACAGACATGTTCAAGAAGTTTAAGGAAGATATTGAAGTTGTCTTTGAACAAGATCCTGCTGCAAGAAACTATTTAGAAGTAATCCTTACCTACTCTGGTCTGCACGCTATTTGGGCTCATCGAATTGCCCATGCCTTTTTTAAACGGAAATTTTACTTTATCGCCCGAGCAATATCTCAAATCAGCCGTTTTTTCACAGGAATTGAAATTCATCCTGGAGCCAAAATAGGCAGGAGGTTCTTTATTGACCATGGCATGGGAGTGGTTATTGGTGAAACCTGTGAAATAGGAAATAATGTAACGGTATTCCAAGGTGTAACTCTTGGTGGAACTGGGAAAGAAAGAGGTAAGAGGCATCCAACGATAAAGGATAATGCCTTGATTGCAACTGGAGCCAAGGTTTTAGGCTCGATTACAATCGGAGAAAATTCAAAAATTGGCGCAGGGTCGGTTGTGCTAAAAGAAGTTCCAGCCAATTCAACGGTAGTAGGAGTTCCAGGAAGAGTGGTTATTCAAGATGGGAAAAAGATCAACCGGGATTTGAATCATAGTGATCTTCCCGATCCAATAGCAGATCGCTTGAGAGAACTGCAAGAGGAACTAAGTCATCTAAAGCAAGAGTTACATGGTGTGAAGGAAGAGAGGAGAATAAAGTAATGGCGATTCAACTTTATAATACGCTAACACATACGAAGGAGACATTTGTACCGCTTGAAGAAGGGGTAGTAAAGATGTATGTTTGCGGTCCGACGGTCTATAATTATATCCATATAGGAAATGCACGTCCTGCGATTGTATTTGATACTGTTCGGCGCTATTTGGAATATCGGGGCTATAAAGTGAACTATGTATCAAATTTCACAGATGTGGATGATAAATTAATCCGTGCGGCAAATCAGCTAGGGGAGGATGTCCCTACGATTGCAGACCGTTTTATTAATGCTTATTTTGAGGATGTCACTGCACTAGGTTGCAAAAGAGCGGATATCCATCCGCGCGTAATGGATAATATGGATATTATTATTGAGTTTATCAGCAAACTAATTGAAAAAGGTTATGCCTATGAATCCGAAGGCGATG
The DNA here is from genome assembly GCA_029256785.1 of Neobacillus sp. Classification (GTDB taxonomy): domain Bacteria; phylum Bacillota; class Bacilli; order Bacillales; family Cytobacillaceae; genus Neobacillus. Next base: position 34,940 of record JAQSXG010000001.1, on the reverse strand, counting down.
TTTATTACCGGACTAGGAAATTCAACGACTATGGAAAGCTTTCGCACCAATCGATTGATGAGTTGCGGGTGGGAGCTCGAATTGATGTCGGAGAAAAGAAACAAGATGACCTTGACTTTGCATTATGGAAAGCAGCGAAGGAAGGAGAAATCTACTGGGAAAGTCCTTGGGGAATTGGTAGACCAGGCTGGCATATTGAATGCTCAGCGATGGCGAAAAAATATCTAGGAGAGACGATTGATATCCATGCTGGCGGACAGGATTTAACATTCCCGCATCATGAGAATGAAATCGCCCAGTCGGAAGCACTGTCCGGAAAGACATTCGCACGTTACTGGATGCATAATGGTTATATCAATATAGATAATGAAAAAATGTCCAAATCTCTAGGTAACTTCGTTTTAGTGCATGACATAATAAAGAAGCATAATCCTCAGGTACTAAGATTCTTTATGCTGTCTGTTCATTATCGAAACCCCATTAACTATAGTGAAGAGTTATTGGAAAGTACAAAAGCTGCCTTTGAACGAATAGCAACGTCTTATCAAAACCTACAGCATCGGAGAGAAGCTAGTACAGATTTAACATTAAATAATCAGGAGTGGCTGGATAAAATTGCGGGTCATAAGGATGAATTTATTAAAGCGATGGATGATGACTTTAATACGGCAAAGGCGATATCTGTCTTATTTGATCTATCAAAACTGGCAAATTACTATCTGTTAGAAAAAAATACAGCGGTAGATGTAATTGATATGTTTACAAACCAGTTTGAGGATTTATTTAATGTTCTAGGTCTAAGGTTTGAAAATGAGGAACTGTTAGATGAAGAAATTGAAGCGTTAATTGAACAGCGAATCCAGGCGCGTAAGGACCGCAATTTCCAATTATCCGATCAAATCAGAGATCAATTGAAGGAAATGAATATCATCTTAGAAGATACACCACAAGGTACTAGATGGAAAAGGGGCTAGTTCATGCTTGAATATCAAGAAAATGTTGATCCGAAACAATTGAATAGCCTGGCACTTGCCTATGTAGGTGACGCCATATACGAGGTATATGTTAGGCGTCACCTCATCCAAAGTGGAAAAGTAAAGCCGAATCAATTGCACCGTGAGGGGACAGCCTACGTATCTGCGAAGGCTCAATGTAAGGTATTATTTAGGATAATAGATGAGAAGCTACTCACAGAGGAAGAACAAGCTGTAGTGATGCGAGGAAGAAATGCAAAATCAGGAACTGTCCCAAAAAATACAGATGTCCAAACCTATCACTATAGCACGGCTTTTGAAGCATTAATGGGTTATTTGTATTTGTTAGGAAGAAAAGAAAGGTTAGAAGAACTTATCTTAAACGCATTTTCATTTGTTGAAGAAAGGAAAGGAGGAACAACAGAATGAGTGAAGAATACGTCGTTGGAAAAAACCCAGTTATCGAAGCGCTAAAATCTGAACGGGATATCAATAAAATACTTATAGCTGAATCTTCCCAGCGGGGGCAAATGCAACAAATCATACAATTAGCTAAAGAAGCAAATGTGATTGTTCAATACGTACCAAAGAAGAAGATTGATCAACTGGCTGAAGAAAATCATCAAGGTGTGCTTGCCTATGTAGCGGCCTATCAATATGCAGAATTAGATGATTTGTTTACCGCAGCAGAAAAGAAAAACGAGCCACCATTTTTCCTTTTACTAGATGAGATTGAAGACCCACACAACCTTGGATCCATTATGAGAACTGCTGATGCAGTAGGAGCACACGGTATTATCATACCAAAACGAAGAGCGGTGGGCTTAACAGCAACCGTTGCAAAAGCTTCAACAGGTGCAATAGAATATATTCCTGTAGTGAGAGTAACCAATATGGCAAGAACAATCGATGAGTTAAAGGAACGCGGGGTATGGATTGCTGGAACAGATGCAGCTGGAAAAGCAGACTATAGGAAGTTTGACGGTACAATGCCACTGGGCCTTGTAATCGGCAGTGAAGGGAAAGGGATGGGTCGGCTTATTAAGGAAAAATGTGATTTCCTAATAAATTTGCCGATGGCTGGTAAGGTAACATCATTAAATGCATCTGTTGCCGCCGCACTTTTAATGTATGAGGTATACCGTAAGAGACATCCACTTGAGGGATAGAAATGGATATCCTGCTTGTTGACGGATATAACATCATTGGCACTTGGCCGGAGCTTAAGTCATTAAAGGATCATGATCTACCGGCAGCGAGAGATCGTTTAGTGGAAAGAATGGCAGAGTATCAAGCATATTGGGGATATCGTGTCATTGTTGTATTTGATGCTCAATATGTTCAAGGAACAGAAAAAAAGTTTAAGGATCACAAAGTGGAAGTGATTTTTACAAAAAAAAATGAAACAGCAGACGAGCGGATTGAAAAGTTAGCGATTAGCTTAAATAATCGAAAGACACAAATACATGTGGCTACTTCAGATTATACAGAGCAGTGGGCGATTTTTGGACAAGGAGCCTTGAGAAAGTCCGCTCGTGAGTTGTTGATAGAAATGTCTACGGTTGAAAAGGGGATCGAAAAAAACGTAAAAAAAATTCAAGAAAAAAAACCAGCCTCCAAAATACCGATTAGTGAAGAAATGGCAGAAATTTTTGAAAAGTGGCGCAGAGGGCAGAAGTAAGCGTTGACGTGAAAAAATTCTGTGCTTATACTATTAGTATCTATGCTTGTTCGGTGGAGGGGGATCTTAGTGAGTACAGACTTCGGGATAAAAATCAACGAACAATTTTTCAAGATGGAAGACGAAGAGATCGTTGATCTTGTGCATCAAGGAAATACTGAGGCGTTAGATTATTTAATTCACAAATATCGAAATTTCGTACGTGCAAAAGCAAGATCCTACTTTTTAATTGGAGCGGATAAAGAAGATATTGTACAGGAGGGAATGATTGGATTATATAAGTCCATTCGTGATTTCCGTGAGGACAAGCTGACTTCTTTTAAAGCGTTTGCAGAGTTGTGCATAACCCGCCAAATCATTACTGCGATTAAAACAGCAACCAGACAGAAACATATCCCCTTGAATTCCTATGTATCATTAGATAAGCCAATCTATGATGAAGAGTCGGACCGGACTTTGATGGATGTTTTGTCAGGTGCAAAGGTACTAGACCCTGAAGAGTTAATCATTAACCAAGAGGAATTCGATCATATCGAAGATAAAATGACGGAATTGCTAAGTGATTTAGAGAGAAAGGTATTGGCATTGTATTTAGATGGCCAATCCTATCAAGAAATCTCAGAGGAATTAAATCGTCATGTGAAATCCATTGATAATGCTCTGCAACGGGTTAAAAGGAAATTGGAACGCTATTTAGAAATTCGGGAGTTTAGCCTGTAAGTATCAATTTGTGTTATTTATATGAATCCCTTCTCAGTGGTTATTGACATTATATAGGTGTCATGTTATCTTTTTAAAGATATAATAGATGGATATTAAAGGTGCCGAATTAAATGAATAAAAAGATTATTCTTGCATGTGTAGAATGTGGATCTAGGAATTATACAACTGAAAGCAACAAGGAAAAGTCAGAACGCTTAGAATTAAAAAAGTTTTGTAAAACTTGCAATTCACATACGCTTCACCGTGAAACAAAGTAATTATTTTCTTAATTTAGTCTACTAGCAATGTTATTCCCATAGTTGGAGGTTACAAAGATGCAACGCATAAAGACATTCTTCAGTGGTATTTTCCGTGAGATGAGAAAAGTTAGCTGGCCTAAACGCAAGGAACTAACTCGCTCAACAATTACTGTTTTATCTACAGTTGTTTTCTTTACGGTGTTTTTTGCTGTAATTGATTTAGGAATATCAGAATTGATTCGTGTTATTCTTGAATAACAAATGCCTTTTCATGGTATAATGGTGATAATAAAGGTAATTTACGTTTAAAGCCCGTCTAACGGGTTTTTTCATTTGTCTAAAAAAATTATAGTATAAATATGGGGAGGGATGGACGCTTAGTCCTCTTGAATGGAAAAGAATTGGTATGTATTACATACTTACTCAGGTTATGAGAATAAAGTAAAAGCGAACTTAGAAAAACGCGTAGAATCAATGGGAATGACAGATAAAATATTTCGTGTAATTGTCCCAGAAGAAGAAGAAACAGAAATAAAGAATGGTAAAACAAAAGTTGTAAAACGTAAAGTATTCCCAGGATATGTGTTAGTTGAAATCGTAATGACAGATGATTCGTGGTATGTGGTACGAAATACTCCTGGCGTAACAGGATTCATTGGTTCATCTGGCGGAGGTTCAAAACCTACACCACTACTACCGGAAGAGGTGGCAGTAATTCTTAAAAGAATGGGTGTTGAAGAGAAACGCTACGATGTTAATTATGAAATTGGTGAAACTGTACGAGTTAAAGAAGGTCCATTTATGAACTTCACAGGCAGTGTAGAAGAAATGGATAAAGACAAAGCTAAGCTTAAAGTTTTAGTAAATATGTTCGGTCGGGATACCCCGGTGGAACTCGACTTTTCACAGATAGAAAAATTATAATGTAAAAAAACTTGAAATTACTATTTAAAAGTGGTAATATTTCATAGGTCAGTATGTCTCATTCGATGAGACAATAATATTGTTAAGTCTTTATCTTTATATAAAGACATTTGCCTGAGTGGGAGGGGTAAAACCCTATTACCACATCACGGACTTTAAGGAGGTGTGTCTCGTGGCTAAAAAAGTAATTAAAGTTGTTAAATTGCAAATCCCTGCTGGTAAAGCTAACCCAGCGCCGCCAGTTGGACCAGCACTAGGTCAAGCCGGTGTTAATATCATGGGATTCTGTAAAGAATTTAACGCTCGTACAGCGGATCAAGCTGGATTAATTATTCCTGTTGAAATCACGGTTTTTGAAGACCGTTCATTTACATTTATTACAAAAACTCCTCCTGCTGCAGTTCTTTTGAAAGTAGCAGCTGGAATTCAGTCTGGTTCTGGTGAACCAAACCGTAATAAAGTAGCAACAGTTAAGCGTGATACAGTACGCGAGATTGCGGAACAGAAAATGCCAGACCTTAACGCTGCAAGCGTTGAAGCAGCAATGCGTATGGTTGAAGGTACTGCTCGCAGCATGGGTATTGTTATCGAAGACTAATCCGTATAATCACGGTTAGTTGTGTTGAAGGGGGTTGCGTCGCTAGCGCAACCTTTATTCGTGGGAGGTAATTCCGTTAAAACCACAATCTAGGAGGAAATAAAAATGGCTAAAAAAGGTAAGAAGTATTTAGAAGCTGCAAAGCTAGTAGATCGCACTAAAGCTTACCCAATTGCAGACGCAATTGAACTTGCAAAGAAAACAAACTTTGCTAAATTTGATGCAACTTTAGAAGCTGCATTCCGTTTAGGCGTTGACCCTAAGAAAGCTGACCAACAAATTCGTGGAGCTGTTGTACTTCCGAATGGAACTGGTAAAACACAACGTGTTTTAGTATTTGCTAAGGGCGAAAAAGTAAAAGAAGCTGAAGCAGCTGGCGCTGATTATGTGGGCGATGCAGAATACATTAACAAGATCCAACAAGGTTGGTTTGAATTTGATGTAATCGTTGCTACTCCAGATATGATGGGTGAGGTTGGTAAGCTTGGTCGTACATTAGGACCAAAAGGCTTAATGCCAAATCCTAAGACAGGTACAGTTACAGTTGATGTAACGAGAGCTGTTAACGAAATTAAAGCTGGTAAAGTTGAATACCGCGTTGACAAAGCTGGAAATATCCACGTGCCAATCGGTAAAGCATCTTTTGATAATGAGAAGCTTATTGAAAACTTCAACACAGTGTTTGAAACAATGGTAAAGGTTAAGCCTTCTGCTGCTAAAGGAACATATATGAAGAATGTAACAGTTACTTCAACTATGGGCCCTGGAGTAAAGGTTGATCCGTCATCTGTTTCTACGAAATAATTTCCAATTGACATTTTAGATTATATTTTATATAATTCTATTTGTTGTTTTAAATATAACATTTGTACTGTAGACAGCAGGTGCTTTTAAAAGCTTAATTTCCTGCCGAGGTAATGCGATAGAATATGCTGAATCATTTTGGCTGTTGTATGCACCTCCATGTCTCGTTTGATATGGAGGTTTTTATTTGCCGGGTATAAATGTAGATAATCTACAGGAGGTGTAAAGATGAGCAGTGTAATCGATAAAAAGATTCAAATCGTTGACGAAATTACTACAAAATTCAAAGCTAGTAAATCAACAATCGTTGTTGATTATCGCGGATTAACTGTTGGTGAAGTAACAGAACTTCGTAAGCAGTTACGTGAAGCTGGTATTGACTTTAAAGTTTATAAGAACTCTATGACTCGCCGTGCGGCTGATGCTGCTGAGCTTTCAGGTTTAAATGAAGCGTTAACTGGTCCAAATGCAATTGCATTCAGTAACGATGATGTAGTAGCACCAGCTAAAATTCTTAATGACTTTGCGAAAAAGCATGAGGCACTTGAACTTAAAGCAGGTGTTATCGAAGGTAATATCGCATCAGTTGAAGATATTAAGGCTCTTGCAGAACTACCTTCACGCGAAGGCTTGCTATCTATGCTACTCAGCGTACTTCAAGCTCCAATTCGCAATCTTGCTCTTGCTACAAAAGCAGTTGCAGAACAAAAAGAAGAACAAGGCGCGTAAGTTGAGAAAGGCTGAAGCGACCGTTTAGCAGCGTATGGCCTGGAGCGCTTCGACTGAGATAAAGGAAACACGAAGAGCGATAGCGATTCGATGTTGACTTATCGTAGGGAGAAGAGTGAAGGACACTAGCTGCTGGGAGCTGAAGCTAGACAAAACTTTGCGTAACTAATAAATGGAACGAAAACTAAGGAGGAAAATAAAATGACTAAAGAACAAATCATTGAAGCAGTTAAAACTATGACTGTTTTAGAACTTAACGATCTAGTAAAAGCAATCGAAGAAGAATTCGGTGTAACTGCTGCTGCTCCTGTAGCAATGGGTGGCGCTGCAGTTGCTGCTGTTGAAGAGCAAACTGAATTTGATGTTATCCTAGCTAGCGCTGGTGACCAAAAGATTAAAGTTATCAAGGTTGTACGTGAAATCACAGGTCTTGGTCTTAAAGAGGCTAAAGAAGTTGTTGATAACGCACCAAAAGCAATCAAAGAAGGCGTTTCTAAAGAAGAAGCTGAAGAAATCTCAGCTAAACTTTCTGAAGTTGGAGCTAACGTTGAAGTTAAGTAATAACCATATAAAAAAGCTCGCTGTATAAGCGAGCTTTTTTTGGCTTAATTAAATTCCTCGATTACCTCAAAATTTAATCTCCTCGGAGGTGAGTCAGTTGTCTGAACACTACTATTCTCGATCACAGAAGGTTGAAAGTCATCCGAAATTTTGGGACTTCACTCTTCGTAATACGCTCTTTCGCTTTAAAACCGATAACGGTGTTTTTTCGAAAAGAGAAGTAGATTTTGGCTCACGTTTATTGATTGAAGCTTTTGAAATGCCAGAAACACCTGGGCCTGTTTTAGATGTAGGTTGTGGTTATGGTCCGATTGGGCTTTCAATAGCGAAGGATTTCCCTAATCGTATTGTACACATGATTGATGTAAACGAAAGAGCGATCGAGCTAGCAAGAGGTAACGCTAGTCAAAATCAAATTTCCAATGTTGAAATCTATGAAAGTGACCGTTTGTTAAATGTGAAAGTAACGAAATTTGCAGCCATTTTAACAAACCCGCCGATTAGAGCTGGCAAAAAGACTGTCCATGATATTTTTGAACAGAGCTATGAGCATTTGGCTATAGAAGGCGTTTTATGGGTAGTTATTCAAAAAAAACAAGGTGCACCATCAGCGATTGAAAAGATGCAAGAGTTATTTTCTACTGTTGAGACTGTACACAAGTCTAAAGGATATTTCATAATTAAAGCAAAAAAATAAGTTGACTCCAAAATGTCACTATGTTAGCATTATAAAATGCCATCATAATATTTTCCGAATTATCCCTTTAAATACATAGATTTCTGGTATAAAAATGGTTTATTACGGTTATGATGACAAAATAATAGCTAAAATGTGAAATTGTGGTTTTTAAGATATAAAAACCCTTTTTCTTTTTTGTCTTATGAAAGAAAACTTCTGTTTTCTTTCGAAAGACGTTAATAGAGTTTTAATAAAACGCTTGATTTGAGGGGTGAATCAGTTGACAGGTCAACTAGTTCAGTATGGACGACACCGCCAACGTAGGAGTTACGCACGAATCAGTGAGGTTTTAGAGTTACCAAATCTTATTGAAATCCAAACCTCTTCGTATCAATGGTTTCTTGATGAGGGTTTGCGTGAAATGTTTCAGGATATTTCGCCAATTGAGGATTTTACAGGTAACCTATCACTAGAATTTATTGATTATAGCCTTGGCGAACCAAAGTATTCTGTGGAAGAATCAAAAGAGCGGGACGTTACATATTCAGCGCCTTTGCGTGTTAAAGTGCGTCTTGTAAACAAAGAAACAGGCGAAGTAAAAGATCAAGATGTTTTTATGGGCGATTTTCCACTTATGACGGAAACAGGTACGTTTGTCATTAACGGGGCAGAACGTGTCATTGTTTCACAGTTAGTGCGTTCACCGAGCGTATACTACAGTGGTAAGCTTGATAAAAATGGTAAGCGAGGATTTACAGCGACTGTAATTCCGAACCGCGGCGCTTGGCTTGAATATGAAACAGACGCCAAAGATGTCGTATATGTCAGGATAGATCGTACTCGGAAACTGCCCGTTACGGTTCTTTTGCGTGCATTAGGCTTCGGTTCCGATCAGGAAATCATCGAATTAATCGGTGATAACGAGTATATTCGTAATACCCTTGAAAAGGACAACACCGAAGGTACAGAAAAGGCACTTCTTGAAATTTACGAAAGACTGCGTCCTGGTGAACCACCAACCGTAGAAAATGCAAAGAGTTTATTAGTATCAAGATTTTTTGATCCTAAGCGTTATGACCTTGCAAACGTAGGTCGTTATAAAATTAATAAGAAGCTTCATATAAAAAACCGATTATTTAATCAACGCCTAGCAGAATCTCTAGGAGATCCGGAAACAGGAGAAATAATTGCGGAAAAAGGTACCTTGCTTGATAGAAGAAATCTGGACCGTATTATTCCCGCTTTGGAGAAAAATGTTAACTTTAAAGGCTTCCAGCCATCAGGCGGTGTAGTTAAAGATGAAATTACTCTCCAGGGTATTAAAATCTTTGCTCCAAATGATGACGGTGAAAAAGTAATTAATGTACTAGGTAATGCGTATGTTGCAGAACCGATAAAAAATATTACTCCAGCCGATATCATCGCTTCAATCAGCTACTTCTTCAATTTATTGCATGGTGTTGGTGATACGGATGATATTGACCATTTAGGTAACAGACGTCTTCGTTCTGTTGGAGAATTGTTACAAAACCAATTCCGTATTGGTCTTTCACGGATGGAACGTGTAGTCAGAGAAAGAATGTCGATTCAAGACACAGCGACGATTACACCACAGCAATTAATTAATATTCGTCCTGTAATTGCATCAATTAAAGAGTTCTTTGGTAGCTCACAATTATCACAATTTATGGATCAAACAAACCCGCTTGCTGAATTAACACACAAGCGTCGTTTATCTGCATTAGGACCCGGTGGTTTAACACGTGAACGTGCAGGATTTGAAGTGCGTGACGTTCATTACTCACACTATGGTCGTATGTGTCCAATTGAAACGCCAGAGGGACCAAATATTGGATTAATTAACTCACTTTCATCCTTTGCGAAGGTGAATCGATTTGGCTTTATTGAAACACCATATCGCCGTATTGACCCTGATACAGGAAAAGTGACTAGCCGCATTGATTATTTAACTGCAGATGAAGAGGATAACTATGTTGTAGCACAGGCGAACTCGATTCTTGATGATGATGGTTCGTTCGTAAATGCAGATGTAGTAGCGAGATTCCGCGGTGAAAACACCGTGGTAGATCGCAGCCGAATTGATTATATGGATGTATCACCAAAACAGGTTGTTTCTGCGGCAACAGCATGTATCCCTTTCCTTGAAAACGATGACTCCAACCGTGCACTTATGGGTGCGAACATGCAACGTCAAGCCGTGCCGCTTATGCAGCCGGAAGCTCCAAGAGTGGGTACAGGTATGGAATATGTATCTGGTAAAGACTCTGGTGCTGCTGTTATCTGTAAGCATGACGGTATTGTTGAACATGTTGAAGCCCGTGAAGTGTGGGTCCGTCGAATTAATATTGTTGATGGTCAAGAAACAAAAGGTAACCTTGATAAATATCGTATGTTAAAATTCATTCGTTCTAACCAAGGTACTTGCTATAACCAACGACCAATTGTTGCAGTGGGCAACCATGTAACTAAAGGTGAAATTTTAGCAGACGGACCATCAATGGAATTAGGCGAATTAGCTCTTGGTCGTAACGTCCTTGTGGCCTTTATGACATGGGATGGTTATAACTATGAAGATGCCATCATTATGAGTGAAAGACTTGTAAAAGATGATGTTTATACCTCTATTCATATAGAAGAATATGAATCAGAATCTCGTGATACAAAGCTTGGACCAGAGGAAATCACTCGTGATATTCCAAACGTCGGTGAAGATGCTCTTCGTAATTTGGATGAGCGCGGAATCATTCGTACTGGTGCAGAGGTAAAAGATGGAGACCTTCTTGTTGGTAAAGTAACTCCTAAAGGGGTAACAGAACTAACGGCAGAAGAACGTTTATTACATGCAATCTTCGGTGAAAAGGCGCGTGAAGTTCGTGATACTTCATTACGCGTTCCACATGGCGGTGGCGGTATTGTTCATGATGTTAAGGTCTTTAATCGTGAAGATGGCGATGAGTTACCACCGGGTGTAAATCAACTAGTACGTGTTTATATCGTTCAGAAACGTAAAATTTCTGAAGGGGATAAGATGGCGGGTCGTCATGGTAACAAAGGTGTTATTTCACGGATTTTACCTGAAGAAGATATGCCATACTTACCAGACGGCACTCCAGTTGATATCATGTTAAATCCGTTAGGTGTACCATCTCGTATGAACATTGGACAGGTGCTTGAGCTTCACTTAGGAATGGCAGCAAGAGCATTGGGTATTCATGTAGCTTCACCAGTATTTGATGGTGCTCGTGAGGAAGATGTTTGGGGAACAATTGAAGAAGCTGGTATGTCTAGGGATGCGAAAACCGTACTTTATGACGGACGTTCTGGAGAACCATTTGATAACCGTGTATCTGTAGGTGTCATGTATATGATTAAACTTGCGCACATGGTTGATGATAAACTTCATGCTCGTTCAACTGGACCTTATTCTCTTGTTACGCAACAGCCACTTGGCGGAAAAGCGCAATTTGGTGGACAGCGTTTCGGAGAGATGGAGGTTTGGGCACTTGAAGCGTACGGTGCAGCATACACACTTCAAGAAATCCTTACTGTTAAATCAGATGATGTTATTGGTCGTGTTAAAACGTATGAAGCAATTGTTAAAGGTGAAAACGTTCCAGAACCAGGGGTTCCTGAATCGTTTAAAGTATTAATCAAAGAACTTCAGAGTCTGGGCATGGATGTAAAAATGCTGTCCAGTGATGAAAAAGAAATAGAGTTACGTGATACGGAAGATGACGATGATCTGCAGCAGGTTGATACATTGAACGTCGTTCCAGATACACTGAACCTAGAATCTGAAAAGGTTGGTTCAAAAGAGTAGTTGCAATGCTCAGCCCCGATAGTCGGGGCTGAGCAGCGACATTCTCTTTATTGTGTTTCTAGCTGCAGCTTATAAAGGGTAAAACCTGGATATTAAAAGGGAGGTAGGCCCCTTGCTGGATGTTAATAATTTTGAATATATGAAGATTGGTCTTGCATCACCGGATAAAATTCGTTCGTGGTCATTTGGAGAAGTAAAAAAGCCTGAAACGATAAATTATCGTACATTAAAGCCTGAAAAGGATGGTTTATTCTGCGAGAGAATTTTTGGTCCAACAAAGGATTGGGAATGTCACTGTGGAAAATATAAACGTGTAAGATACAAGGGTGTTGTATGTGATCGTTGTGGCGTTGAGGTAACACGTGCGAAAGTACGTCGTGAACGTATGGGCCATATTGAACTTGCTGCTCCAGTTTCGCATATTTGGTATTTTAAAGGAATTCCAAGCCGAATGGGATTAGTTTTAGATATGTCGCCTCGTGCTTTGGAAGAAATTATATACTTCGCATCCTATGTTGTAACGGAATCCGGTGATACTGCACTTGATAGGAAACAACTATTATCTGAAAAGGAATACCGTGCATATCGTGAAAAGTACGGAAACAAATTCCAAGCTGCCATGGGAGCCGAAGCAATTAAAAAACTTCTTTCAGATATCGACCTAAACAAGGAAGTTGAAGCGTTAAAAGAAGAATTAAAAACGGCACAAGGACAACGCCGTACTCGTGCAATTAAGCGCCTTGAGGTTTTAGAGGCATTCCGTGGTTCTGGAAATGAACCATCATGGATGATTCTTGATGTGCTACCAGTAATCCCTCCAGAACTTCGTCCAATGGTACAACTTGATGGAGGAAGATTTGCAACTTCTGACTTAAACGACCTTTATCGTCGTGTAATCAACCGTAATAACCGTTTAAAGCGTTTATTAGACCTTGGAGCTCCAAGCATAATCGTGCAAAACGAGAAGCGGATGTTACAAGAAGCAGTAGATGCATTAATTGATAATGGACGTCGTGGCCGACCAGTAACTGGACCAGGAAACCGTCCGTTAAAATCACTTTCACATATGTTGAAAGGGAAACAAGGACGATTCCGTCAGAACCTGCTTGGTAAACGTGTAGATTACTCTGGCCGTTCCGTAATCGTTGTTGGACCTAACTTAAAAATGTATCAGTGTGGACTTCCGAAAGAAATGGCTCTTGAATTATTTAAGCCATTTGTAATGAAGGAACTAGTTGAAAAAGGTTTAGCCCATAATATTAAATCTGCAAAACGAAAGATTGAAAGAGTATCTCCGGACGTTTGGGACGTACTTGAAGATGTAATTCGTGAGCATCCGGTTCTTTTAAACCGTGCACCGACTTTACACAGATTAGGAATTCAGGCATTTGAACCAACACTTGTTGAAGGTAGAGCGATTCGTCTGCATCCATTAGTTTGTACAGCATACAATGCTGACTTTGATGGTGACCAAATGGCGGTTCACGTACCACTTTCGTCAGAAGCTCAAGCCGAAGCAAGGTTATTGATGTTAGCTGCACAAAACATTTTGAACCCTAAAGATGGTAAGCCTGTTGTTACACCTTCTCAGGATATGGTGCTTGGTAACTACTACCTAACACTTGAGAGAGAAGGCGCAGTTGGCGAAGGTATGGTCTTTAAGGATACAAATGAAGCGATAATTGCTTATCAAAATGGCTATGTTCATCTGCATACTCGTGTGGCTGTATATGCTGGGTCATTAGGTAACGAGACTTTGACTGAAGAACAAAACAAAAAGCTACTAATTACAACTGTTGGTAAATTAGTGTTTAATGAAATTCTTCCAAAGTCATTCCCATATATCAATGAACCTACTAGACATAACCTCGAAGTCGAAACACCTGAAAAGTATTTCGTTGAAAAAGGCGAAGATGTCTTAGCTAGAATTAAGGAAATGCCATTGATTGATCCTTTCAAGAAGAAAATTCTTGGAAATATCATTGCTGAGGTATTTAAAAGATTTAAAATTACCGAAACATCTAAAATGCTTGATCGCATGAAGGACCTAGGATTTAAGTATTCTACAAAAGCTGGTATCACTGTTGGTGTGGCAGACATTGTGGTACTTGAAGAAAAAGAAGTCATTCTAACTGAAGGTCAAAATAAAGTAGATAACGTCATGAAGCAATTTAGACGTGGTTTGATTACTGAAGAAGAGCGTTATGACAGAGTTATCGCTATTTGGAGTCAAGCAAAGGACATTATTCAAGGTAAACTAATGAAGTCCTTGAATAAATCCAATCCAATTTTTATGATGAGTGATTCAGGTGCCCGTGGTAACGCATCTAACTTTACACAGCTCGCTGGTATGCGTGGTCTGATGGCTAACCCGGCTGGACGTATTATTGAATTACCTATTAAATCAAGTTTCCGTGAAGGTTTAACAGTTTTAGAGTACTTTATTTCTACGCATGGTGCCCGTAAAGGTCTTGCAGATACGGCTCTAAAAACAGCTGACTCTGGTTACCTAACACGTCGTCTAGTTGATGTTGCGCAAGATGTAATTGTGCGTGATGATGATTGTGGAACAGATCGTGGATTATTAATCAAATCCCTAAAAGATGGCACCGAAGTAATTGAATCGCTAGAGGAACGTTTAATTGGTCGTTATGCACGAAATGCAATTAAACATCCAGAAACGAACAAAGTACTCGTACCTGAAAATGGTCTTATTACAGAGGAGTTAGCAGAATTAATTGTTGGCTCAGGAATTGAAGAAGTAAAAATCCGGTCTGCATTTACATGTAATACACGTCACGGGGTATGTAAAAAATGTTACGGACGTAACTTAGCTACTGGTCAAGAGGTTGAAGTAGGTGAAGCGGTTGGTATTATCGCTGCCCAATCAATCGGTGAACCAGGAACACAGTTAACTATGCGTACATTCCATACCGGTGGTGTTGCAGGAGACGATATTACTCAAGGTCTCCCACGTATTCAAGAAATTTTTGAAGCACGTAATCCTAAAGGGGTTGCTGTTATTTCAGAAATCGATGGTGTTGTGGTTGGTATTAATGAGGGCAAGGATCGTCAACATGAGATTGTTGTACAGGGAGAAGTTGAATCCCGTACTTATAATGCACCATATACAGCTCGTGTGAAAGTAGCAGTAAACGACAAAGTAGAACGCGGTGAAGAATTAACCGAGGGATCTATTGACCCGAAAGAACTGATTAAAGTAAAAGACGTAAATGCAGTTCAAGAATATTTACTGCGTGAGGTTCAAAAGGTATATCGTATGCAGGGTGTTGAAATTGGTGATAAGCACGTTGAAGTAATGGTGCGTCAGATGCTTCGTAAAGTTCGCGTGGTTGATGCAGGAGAAACAAATGTACTTCCTGGTACATTGCTTGATATCCACCAGTTTACAGATGCAAACGAAAAAGCTTTACTAAGCGGCAAATTACCTGCTACCGGACGTCCGGTTTTACTTGGAATTACAAAAGCATCACTTGAAACAGATTCATTCTTATCTGCAGCATCTTTCCAAGAAACAACAAGAGTTCTTACGGATGCAGCTATAAAAGGTAAACGTGATGAATTACTAGGATTGAAAGAAAATGTTATCATCGGTAAACTTGTACCAGCTGGAACAGGCATGCCTCGCTACCGCAAAGCAGAGCCGGTTTTACGTGATACAACTTCCGAAGAAACAGTAACAATCGAGTAGAATTTTATTTATTGCGGTATTTGCTCTTTGAGCAAGTACCGCATTTTAAAGAAAATCCCAAAACAAAGTTAAGAAATAATATTATAACAATTGTTGACTTCTCTTATAGAAGATGGTAATATATCAAAGGTGCTCCTATTCACCTGTTACTTTGGAGGATATGGAAATGTCTTATGAAAAAGTATTACAGGCACAAAAGATTATTATAGGAACAAAACGCACAGTCAAAGCATTAAAGGACGGTAATGTCCGGGAATTGATCGTTGCCAGCGATGCTGAACCCAAGGTTACAGTATTAGTTGTTAATCAAGCCCGCGAAATGGAAGTTCCGATTATATATGTTGACTCAATGAAAAAACTTGGGAAAGCATGTGGAATTGAAGTTGGTGCCTCAGCTGTTGCAATTATCCGTTAAAAACTGTTTTTGTAGATAGATTAGTCTGCAAAGACTTTGTTTTTGCACTAAAAAGAACCACCTGGATGTGTGGACTTACAAATATGAAGGGAGGAAAATTATAATGCCTACTATTAACCAATTGGTGCGCAAACCTCGTCAAGCAGTAACTGAAAAGTCGAAGTCACCTGCGCTAAACAAAGGTTACAACAGCTTCAAAAAATCACAAACGAATGTAACTTCACCACAAAAACGCGGTGTATGTACACGTGTTGGTACAATGACACCTAAGAAGCCGAACTCAGCATTACGTAAATATGCGCGTGTTCGTTTGACTAACGGTATCGAGGTGACTGCATACATTCCTGGAATCGGACACAATCTTCAAGAGCACAGTGTTGTTCTTATTCGTGGAGGACGTGTAAAGGATTTACCAGGAGTACGTTATCACATCGTACGTGGAGCTCTTGATACGGCTGGTGTAAACAACCGTATGCAAGGTCGTTCAAAATATGGTACTAAGAGACCAAAAGCAGCTAAGAAATAATACAAACTAATAAATAGCTTTCTTGAAAGGAGGAAATATAATGCCACGTAAAGGTCCTGTAGCAAAAAGAGATGTATTACCAGATCCATTATACAATTCTAAGCTAATTACTCGTCTAATCAACAAAATGATGGTTGACGGTAAAAGAGGTAAATCCCAAGCAATTCTATATTCAGCATTTGAAACAATCCGTGAACGTACGGGTAAAGAACCAATGGAAGTTTTCGAAGCAGCGCTTAAAAACATCATGCCTGTACTAGAGGTTAAAGCACGCCGTGTAGGTGGAGCAAACTATCAAGTACCAATTGAGGTGCGTCCTGATCGTAGAACAACACTTGGTCTTCGTTGGTTAGTTAACTACGCGCGTCTTCGCGGTGAAAAGACAATGGAAGAGCGTTTAGCTAACGAAATCATGGATGCTGCTAATAGCACTGGCGCATCTGTTAAGAAGCGTGAAGATACACACAAAATGGCAGAAGCAAACAAAGCGTTTGCTCACTATCGTTGGTAATTTAACCTAGGAAGGGGAAAGACACAATGGCAAGAGAGTTCTCCTTAAAAAACACTCGTAATATCGGTATCATGGCACATATTGATGCTGGTAAAACAACAACTACTGAGCGTGTTCTTTATTACACTGGTCGTATTCATAAGATTGGTGAAACACATGAAGGTGCGTCTCAAATGGACTGGATGGAGCAGGAACAAGAGCGCGGAATTACAATTACTTCCGCTGCTACAACTGCTTCATGGAAAGGCCACCGCGTTAATATCATCGATACACCTGGACACGTAGACTTCACTATTGAAGTTGAACGTTCACTTCGTGTACTTGATGGTGCAGTAGCTGTACTTGATGCACAATCTGGTGTTGAGCCTCAAACTGAAACAGTTTGGCGTCAAGCAACAACTTATGGTGTACCACGTGTAGTATTCGTAAACAAAATGGATAAAATCGGTGCAGATTTCTTGTATTCAGTTGGAACAATCCACGATCGTTTACAAGCAAATGCACACCCAATTCAGTTACCAATCGGTGCTGAAGATCAATTCCATGCAATTATTGATCTTGTTGAAATGAATGCAGTTTTCTACGCTGATGACCTAGGCGAAAATATCGAAGTTCGTGAAATACCTGAAGAACATCGTGAATTAGCTGAGGAATGGCGCGAAAAATTAGTTGAAGCTGTAGCAGAACTTGATGAAACTTTAATGGACAAATACCTTAATGGTGAAGAAATCACCAAAGAAGAGCTAAAAGCTGGTATTCGTAAAGGTACTGTTAATGTTGAATTCTATCCTGTTATTTGTGGATCTGCATTTAAAAACAAAGGTGTTCAATTAATGCTTGATGCTGTAGTTGACTACCTTCCATCTCCATTAGATGTACCTGCAATTAAAGGTACGCTACCTGATTCAGAGGAAGAAGTAGAGCGTCATTCAGATGATGACGAGCCATTCTCAGCACTAGCATTTAAAGTTATGACGGATCCTTATGTTGGTAAACTAACATTCTTCCGTGTTTATTCTGGTACACTTGATGCTGGTTCATATGTCCAAAACTCCACTAAAGGTAAGCGTGAGCGTGTTGGACGTATTCTACAAATGCATGCAAATAGCCGTCAGGAAATCGCAAAGGTTTACTCTGGTGACATTGCTGCTGCTGTAGGATTGAAAGATACAACTACTGGTGATACTCTTTGTGATGATAAGAACCTTGTTATCCTAGAATCTATGGTATTCCCTGAGCCAGTAATTCAGCTTTCAGTTGAACCAAAGTCTAAAGCCGACCAAGATAAAATGAGTAATGCATTACAAAAACTGCAAGAAGAAGATCCTTCTTTCCGTGCACATACAGACGTTGAAACTGGCCAAACAATCATCGCTGGTATGGGTGAACTTCACCTAGATATCATTGTTGATCGTATGCGTCGTGAATTCAAGGTTGAAGCTAATGTGGGTGCACCGCAGGTTGCTTATCGCGAAACTTTCCGTGCTTCAGCATCTGTTGAAGGAAAGTTTGCTCGTCAATCAGGTGGTCGTGGACAATATGGACACGTTTGGATTGAATTCTCACCTAATGATGAAGGAAAAGGCTTTGAATTCGTTAACGGTATCGTTGGTGGTGTTGTTCCACGTGAATACATCCCTGCTGTACAAGCTGGTCTAGAAGATTCTCTAGATAGAGGAGTTCTTGCAGGCTTCCCGTTAGTTGATATTAAAGCAAGATTATTTGATGGATCATACCATGATGTTGACTCATCTGAAATGGCATTTAAAATTGCTGCATCAATGGCTCTTAAGAACGCTGCTTCAAAATGTAGTCCGGTAATTCTTGAGCCTATTATGAGGGTTGAAGTTATCATTCCTGAAGAATACTTGGGAGATATCATGGGCCAAATTACTGCTCGTCGTGGACGTGTAGAGGGTATGGACGCTCGTGGTAATGCACAAGTTGTTCGTGCAATGGTTCCACTTTCAGAAATGTTTGGTTATGCTACATCACTTCGTTCAAGTACACAAGGTCGTGGAGTATTCTCTATGCACTTTGACCACTATGAAGAAGTACCAAAATCTATCTCTGAAGAAATTATTAAAAAAAGCAAAGGTGAATAATTGATTTTCACCTTTCTATAAAGTATAACTACTTATGTATACGTGAAAACTGTAAATTTTAGGACAACCTATATTACAGTTTTCACACAAAATACTTAACTTTTAAAATTTAAAGGAGGATTTCCTAATGGGTAAAGCTAAATTCGACCGTTCAAAGCCACACGTAAATATTGGTACAATTGGTCACGTTGACCATGGTAAAACAACTCTAACTGCTGCAATCACAACTGTTCTTGCAAAAGTTGGTGGAGCAGAAGCAAAAGGATATGACCAAATTGACGCGGCTCCAGAAGAAAAAGAGCGTGGAATCACAATTTCTACAGCACACGTTGAGTATGAGACTGCAAGTCGTCACTATGCACACGTAGACTGCCCAGGACACGCTGACTATGTTAAGAACATGATTACAGGTGCTGCACAAATGGACGGCGGTATTCTAGTTGTATCTGCAACTGATGGCCCAATGCCACAAACTCGTGAGCACATCCTTTTATCTCGTCAAGTAGGTGTACCATACCTTGTTGTATTCATGAACAAGTGTGATATGGTTGATGACGAAGAATTACTTGAATTAGTAGAAATGGAAATTCGCGATCTATTAACTGAATATGAATTCCCTGGTGATGACACTCCAGTTATCAAAGGTTCTGCTCTTAAAGCATTAGAAGGCGATGCAGCTTGGGAAGAAAAAGTTGTTGAACTTATGACTGCTGTTGATGAGTATATCCCAACACCTGCACGTGACACTGAAAAGCCATTCATGATGCCTGTTGAGGATGTTTTCTCTATCACTGGTCGTGGAACTGTTGCTACTGGACGTGTTGAGCGTGGAGTAGTTAAAGTTGGTGACGTAGTTGAAATCGTTGGTTTAACTGAAGAGCCAAAATCTACAACTGTAACTGGTGTTGAAATGTTCCGTAAGCTTCTTGATTATGCAGAAGCTGGCGATAACATTGGAGCTCTTCTACGTGGTGTTGCACGTGAAGAAATCGAGCGTGGACAAGTTTTAGCTAAGCCAAAAACTATCACTCCACACACAAAGTTCAAAGCTGAAGTTTATGTTCTTTCTAAAGAAGAAGGTGGACGTCATACTCCATTCTTCACTAACTACCGTCCACAATTCTATTTCCGTACTTCTGATATTACTGGTATTTGTAATCTTCCAGAAGGCGTAGAAATGGTTATGCCTGGCGATAACATTGAAATGACTGTAGAACTTATTGCTCCAATCGCTATTGAAGAAGGTACAAAGTTCTCTATCCGTGAGGGTGGCCGTACTGTAGGCGCTGGCGTTGTAGCAACAATTCAAGAATAGTATAAAGTTACTAAAACAGATGGATGACGATCCATCTGTTTTTTTATTTTTAGGCTGTGTTAGAGGTAAATGTTGATTTTACAGACTCTGTTGATTGGGGTGGAATGTACGAGACTCCTGCGGGAAGAGCAAGTCACGGGAGACCGCGCAGGAGCGAATCGACGAGGAGGCTCCCGGACTGCCCGCGGAATGCGAAGTGCTTGGAGCTCCAATCAACAGCCATGTTTAACACAGCCTATTTTAAAATTCGAGTTTCTTCTATATAAATACTTCTCTTTAAATACTTGAACGAAATTTAGTTCTAGGATATTTCTGGAGAATGATATTTACTATTGTAATTAGGAGATAAGGTCGTTATAATAGGAAAAGTGTTCAAAACATAAACGAAAAGAAAAACGTAATAAGTGTTGCGTTTCATCTGGGTTTTATGTATAATAGACAATGTTGGTCTTTGACTGCGATGAAGTGGAAGGTTGCTGACACACCCGGCCGCTTTGCCATGGCGAGTGTGTGGGAAATTTTCACTGAGTAATGTCTATTTTAAAAGTAGACGATAAAAGGAGGGAAAATAATGGCAAAACAAAAGATTCGTATCCGTTTAAAAGCTTATGATCACAGGATTCTTGATCAGTCAGCTGAAAAGATTGTTGAAACAGCAAAACGTTCAGGTGCATCAGTTTCTGGTCCGATCCCGCTTCCAACTGAAAAGACTGTTTATACGATTCTTCGTGCGGTTCATAAGTACAAAGACTCTCGTGAGCAGTTTGAACAGCGGACTCATAAGCGTCTAATCGACATCGTTAATCCAACTCCACAAACAGTTGATGCATTGATGCGTTTAGATTTACCATCTGGTGTTGATATCGAAATTAAACTTTAATCACAATAAATAACAATTATCTAGGAGGTGTGACTTAAATGACCAAAGGAATCTTAGGAAGAAAGATTGGTATGACTCAAGTATTTGCAGAGAATGGTAACTTAATTCCTGTAACTGTTGTTGAGGCTGCTGCAAACGTAGTTCTTCAAAAGAAGACTGTTGAAAGTGACGGATATGTTGCTGTACAAGTTGGTTTTGATGACAAACGTGAAAAGTTAGCTAATAAACCTGAAAAGGGACATGTTTCAAAAGCAAATACTACTCCTAAGCGCTTCTTACGCGAATTCCGCGGAGATGACTTAGCAGGATATGAAGTTGGTCAAGAAGTCAAAGTTGATATTTTCGCTGCAGGCGATGTAGTAGATGTAACAGGTATCTCAAAGGGTAAAGGATTCCAAGGTGTAATTAAACGCCACGGACAATCTCGCGGACCAATGGCTCACGGATCTCGTTATCACCGTCGCCCAGGTTCAATGGGTCCTGTAGCTCCTAACCGTGTATTCAAAGGTAAACTATTACCAGGTCGCATGGGTGGAGAACAAGTAACAGTTCAAAATCTTGAAATCATTAAAGTTGATGTAGAACGTAATTTACTTTTAATTAAAGGTAACGTTCCAGGACCAAGAAAAGGTTTATTAAAGGTCAAAGGTGCGGTTAAAGCGTAACATCTTCATAAGAAAGGAGGAGCAAAAGAATGCCTAAAGTTTCATTATTTAACCAAGGCGGTTCACAAGTTGGTGAAATCGAACTTAATGAATCAGTATTTGGTATCGAACCTAACCAACACGTATTATTTGAAGCGATCGTTATGCAAAGAGCTTCGCTACGTCAAGGAACTCATAAAGTTAAAGTTCGTTCTGAAGTACGCGGTGGCGGACGCAAACCATGGCGTCAAAAAGGAACTGGTCGTGCTCGTCAAGGGTCAATCCGTTCTCCACAATGGCGCGGAGGTGGTATTGTTTTCGGACCAACACCACGCAGCTATTCATACAAATTACCGAAAAAGGTACGTCGCTTAGCGATTAAATCTGCACTTTCAACTAAAGTGTTAGAAGAAAAAATGTTAGTATTAGAAAGCTTAGCTTTCGATGCACCAAAAACAAGAGATTTCAAAGCGGTATTAGGTGGTCTTTCTGTAGATAAGAAAGCACTTATCGTAACTGCTGACCTTGATGAGAATGTAGCACTTTCTGCTCGTAATATTCCTGGTGTAACAGTAGTAACTGCTGATGGAATCAATGTATTGGATGTTGTAAATCATGATAAGTTAATCATGACGAAAGCTGCAGTTGAAAAAGTAGAGGAGGTGCTTGCATAATGGATGCACGCGATATCATTAAGCGCCCCGTTATCACTGAACGTTCTACTGACCTAATGGCAGAAAAAAAATATACTTTTGAAGTTGATGTTAGAGCTAACAAAACTCAAGTTAAAGATGCGATTAAAGAAATCTTCGGCGTTGAAGTTGAGAAAGTTAATATCATGAACTATAAAGGTAAATTTAAACGCATGGGTAAATTCGGTGGTTACACAAACAAACGTCGTAAGGCAATTGTTAAATTAACAGCTAATAGCAAAGAAATCGAATTCTTTGAAGCTTAAGAAGCTAATAAGAAGAGGAGGGAAATAAAATGGCGATTAAAAAGTACAAACCTACCTCCAATGGTCGTCGCGGTATGACTACTTCTGATTTCGCAGAAATCACAACTAGTACACCTGAAAAATCTCTTTTAGCTCCATTAAAGAGAAAAGGTGGCCGTAATAACCAAGGTAAGTTAACTGTTCGTCATCAAGGTGGCGGCCATAAGCGTCAATATCGTTTAATCGACTTTAAACGTAACAAAGATGGCATTCCAGGACGCGTTGCTACGATCGAATACGATCCAAACCGTTCTGCAAACATAGCATTAATTAACTATGTAGATGGAGAGAAGCGTTATATCATCGCTCCTAAGAATCTGCAAGTTGGTATGGAAGTTATGTCTGGCCCTGAAGCGGATATTAAAGTAGGAAATGCACTTCCATTGGTAAATATTCCTGTAGGTACTGTGGTACACAACATTGAATTAAAACCTGGAAAAGGCGGACAATTAGTACGTTCTGCAGGAACTTCTGCTCAAGTACTAGGTAAAGAAGGAAAATACGTACTTGTACGTTTAACTTCTGGTGAAGTTCGTATGATTCTTGCTGAGTGCCGTGCATCAATCGGTCAAGTAGGAAACGAACAACACGAGCTTATTAATATCGGTAAAGCAGGTCGTTCTCGTTGGTTAGGCAAGCGTCCAACTGTTCGTGGATCTGTTATGAACCCTAACGATCACCCACACGGTGGTGGTGAAGGACGTTCACCTATCGGTCGTAAATCACCAATGTCACCATGGGGTAAACCAACTCTTGGTTACAAAACACGTAATAAGAAGAATAAATCCGACAAGTTTATTGTACGTCGTCGTAAAAAATAACGGGGTTGCACTACGGTTCCAAGAACGAACCGTAGAACAATCACGAAGGGAGGTCCATCCATGGGTCGCAGCTTAAAAAAAGGGCCATTTGTTGATGATCATTTAATTGCTAAGATCGAAAAGTTAAATGAAACTGAGAGTAAGCAAGTTGTTAAAACTTGGTCACGTCGTTCTACGATCTTCCCACAATTTATTGGCCACACTATCGCTGTTTATGATGGTCGCAAACATGTGCCTGTATATGTTACTGAAGACATGGTAGGCCACAAGCTTGGAGAATTTGCTCCAACTCGTGCTTACAAAGGTCACGGTAATGATGATAAGAAAACAAGACGTTAAGAGAGGAGGGCATTCAAATGCAAGCTAAAGCTGTTGCAAGAACAGTTCGTATTGCTCCTCGTAAAGCACGTTTAGTCGTAGATTTAATTCGAGGAAAGCAAGTTGGTGAAGCGGTGGCGATTTTAAATCTTACACCTAAGTTTGCTTCTCCAATTGTTGAGAAAGTACTAAAATCTGCTATGGCAAATGCCGAGCATAATTATGAAATGGACATTAATAGCTTGGTTGTTACTCAAGCTTTTGTTGACGAAGGACCAACCTTAAAACGTTTCCGTCCTCGCGCAATGGGCCGTGCAAGTCAAATTAACAAGCGCACAAGCCACATTACAATCGTTCTATCAGAAAAGAAGGAGGGATAATCAGTGGGTCAAAAAGTAAATCCTGTCGGTTTGCGTATCGGTATCATCAAAGATTGGGAATCTAAATGGTACGCAGGTAAAGACTTTGCTACCCTTTTACACGAAGACCTTAAGATTCGTGAATACATCGCTAAGCGTTTAAAAGATGCTTCTGTTTCTAAAGTTGAAATTGAACGTGCTGCGAACCGTGTGAATGTTACAGTTCATACTGCAAAGCCTGGTATGGTTATTGGTAAAGGTGGTACTGAAGTTGAAGCACTTCGTAAAGCTCTTAACCAATTAACTGGCAAACGTGTACACATTAACATTCTTGAAATTAAAAGAGCTGACCTTGATGCGAAGTTAGTAGCAGAAAATGTTGCTCGTCAATTAGAAAACCGTGTATCCTTCCGTCGTGCGCAAAAGCAAGTTATCCAACGTGCTATGCGTTTAGGAGCGAAAGGTATTAAAACACAAGTATCAGGTCGTTTAGGCGGTGCAGATATTGCACGTGCTGAACACTATAGCGAAGGAACAGTTCCACTACACACACTTCGCGCTGATATCGACTATGCTACTGCTGAAGCTGATACTACTTATGGTAAGCTTGGCGTAAAAGTATGGATCTATAAGGGAGAAGTCCTTCCTACTAAGAAGAAACCTGCGGAAGGAGGCAAATAATATGTTATTGCCAAAACGCGTTAAATATCGCCGTCAACACCGCGGAAAAATGCGCGGTCAAGCTAAAGGTGGCACTGAAGTAACATTTGGTGAATTCGGCCTACAAGCAACTGAAGCTTCATGGATTACAAATCGTCAAATTGAAGCTGCTCGTATTGCAATGACTCGTTACATGAAACGTGGCGGTAAAGTTTGGATTAAAATTTTCCCTCACAAGCCTTATACTGCTAAACCTCTAGAAGTACGGATGGGTTCCGGTAAAGGTGCTCCTGAAGGCTGGGTAGCAGTTGTTAAACCTGGGAAAGTAATGTTTGAAATCGCAGGAGTATCTGAAGAAGTTGCACGTGAAGCACTTCGTTTAGCTATGCACAAACTTCCTGTTAAATGTAAGTTTGTAAAACGTGAAGAAATTGGTGGTGAATCAAATGAGAGCTAATGAAATCAAAGACCTTACCACTGCTGAAATTGAACAAAAAGTTAAATCTTTAAAAGAAGAGCTTTTCAACCTTCGCTTCCAATTAGCGACTGGACAACTTGAAAATACAGCTCGCATTCGTGAAGTACGCAAAGGAATCGCTCGCATGAAAACTGTGATTCGTGAGAGAGAAATCAGCGTTAACAAGTAATTACCTGAGAGGAGGTTCACACTATGAGTGAACGTAACCAGCGCAAAGTTTACACTGGTCGTGTTGTTTCTGACAAAATGGATAAAACCATTACTGTTCTAATTGAGACTTATAAAACACATCCATTATACGGTAAACGCGTTAAGTACTCTAAAAAGTTTAAAGCTCATGATGAGCAAAACGAAGCAAAAATCGGCGATATCGTACGTATCATGGAAACTCGTCCGCTTTCAGCGACAAAGAGATTCCGTTTAGTAGAAGTTACACAAAAAGCAGTTATTATTTAATTGTTCGGATTAAGCATCATTCCGAAGGGAGGTTACACACATGATTCAACAAGAATCACGTTTAAAAGTTGCTGATAACTCTGGTGCACGTGAGGTACTTACAATTAAAGTACTTGGTGGTTCTGGCCGTAAGTTTGCTGGTATTGGTGATGTTATCGTCTGTACAGTAAAACAAGCAACACCAGGTGGCGTTGTTAAAAAAGGTGACGTTGTTAAGGCTGTTATTGTTCGTACAAAGAGCGGTGCACGCAGACAAGATGGAACCTACATTCGTTTCGATGAAAACGCATGTGTAATTATCAAGGATGATAAGAGCCCACGTGGAACTCGTATTTTCGGACCTGTTGCTCGTGAACTACGCGATAACAACTTTATGAAAATCGTTTCCTTAGCTCCAGAAGTACTATAATATAAATTCAATTGCCTTTAAGGAGGTGCTTACTGATGCATGTGAAAAAAGGTGATAAGGTTAAGGTCTTATCTGGTAAGGATAAAGGTAAAACAGGTGTGATCCTAGCTGCCTATCCTAAAGATAACCGTGTACTAGTAGAAGGTGTAAACATCGTGAAAAAACATGCGAAACCTTCACAAGTGAATCCTCAAGGTGGAATTATGACCTTTGAGGCGCCAATTCATGTATCAAACGTTTTACCTATCGACCCTAAGTCTGGTAACCCAACTCGTGTAGGTTACAAAACGGTTGATGGCAAAAAAGTTCGTGTAGCAAAATCTGGTGAAATTTTAGATAAATAGTTTAAATTTTAGAAGGGAGGTACAAT
Source organism: Neobacillus sp. (assembly GCA_029256785.1). GTDB lineage: Bacteria > Bacillota > Bacilli > Bacillales > Cytobacillaceae > Neobacillus. Next base: position 8,211 of record JAQSXG010000001.1, on the reverse strand, counting down.
AAGTGAGCCGCCTAAAAGAAAAGTTTGTTAAAGAAGTAACACCTGCTCTTATGAGCAAGTTCAACTATAAATCAGTAATGCAAGTGCCACAACTAGATAAAATTGTTATCAACATGGGTGTGGGTGATGCTGTATCAAACGCAAAAGCATTAGATAATGCTGTTGAAGAATTAGCGACGATCACAGGTCAAAAACCTGTTGTAACTCGTGCAAAAAAATCAATCGCTGGTTTCCGTTTACGTGAAGGTATGCCGATTGGTGCAAAGGTAACTCTTCGCGGTGAGCGTATGTACGAATTCTTAGATAAATTAGTTTCTGTTTCTTTACCGCGTGTACGTGATTTCCGTGGTATCTCTAAGAAAGCATTCGATGGTCGCGGTAACTACACATTGGGTGTAAAAGAACAATTAATCTTCCCTGAAATTGATTATGATAAAGTAAGCAAGGTTCGTGGAATGGATATCGTTATCGTAACTACTGCTAACACGGATGAAGAAGCACGTGAACTGTTAACACAATTTGGAATGCCATTCCAAAAGTAATCGCTAAATAAGGGAGGCGAAAACGTGGCTAAAAAGTCAATGATTGCGAAACAAAAACGCACGCCTAAATTCCCGGTACAAGAGTACACACGCTGTGAACGTTGCGGCCGTCCGCACTCAGTATACCGTAAATTTAAGCTTTGCCGTATTTGTTTCCGTGAATTAGCATACAAGGGACAAATTCCTGGTGTCAAAAAAGCTAGCTGGTAAAACCCAAGTCTGGGAAGGAGGTAAAAATAATGGTCATGACAGATCCAATTGCTGATATGCTTACTCGCATTCGTAATGCGAACATGGTGCGTCACGAAAAGTTAGAAGTGCCTGCTTCTAATATGAAAAAAGAAATTGCTGAAATTTTAAAGCGTGAAGGTTTCGTTCGTGATGTCGAGTTTATTGAAGACAACAAACAAGGTATTATCCGTATCTTCTTGAAGTACGGTTCAAATAACGAACGTGTTATCACTGGTCTAAAGCGCATAAGCAAGCCTGGACTTCGAGTTTACGCAAAATCTACTGAGGTACCACGTGTACTTAACGGTCTTGGTATCGCATTAGTTTCAACATCACAAGGTGTTATTACTGATAAACAAGCTCGTGCTAACCAAATTGGCGGAGAAGTTCTAGCTTACGTTTGGTAATCGAGTTTCTGAATGAATGGAGGTGCACTAAATGTCTCGTATAGGAAAACTACCTATTGAAATTCCTGCTGGAGTTACGGTTACTGTTGTTAATGGCAACGTTACTGTTAAGGGACCTAAAGGTGAATTAAGTCGCTCTTTTAATCCCGATATCGTAATTAGTGTTGAAGAAAACACATTAACTGTTACTCGCCCATCTGATTCGAAAGAACACCGTGCATTACACGGTACAACACGTGCGGTAATCGCGAACATGGTTGAAGGTGTATCTGCAGGTTTTGAAAGAAAATTAGAATTAATCGGGGTTGGTTACCGTGCTCAAAAGCAAGGTACTAAGCTTGTATTAAATGTTGGATATTCTCATCCAGTTGAATTTAATCCTGAAGCAGGACTTGAAATTGAAGTTCCTACTAATACAAAAATAACAATTAAAGGGATTGACAAAGAACGTGTAGGTGCATTAGCAGCTAATATCCGTCAAGTCCGTCCTCCCGAGCCGTATAAAGGCAAAGGAATCCGTTATGAAGGCGAATTTGTTCGTCGTAAAGAAGGTAAAACAGGTAAGTAATGCCGCATAGGTAAAACGAAAGGAGTGACGTAAATGATTACGAAGCTTGACAAAAACGCTACTCGCAAGAAAAGACATGCTCGTGTTCGTGCGAAACTTAGCGGTACTTCAGCTCGTCCACGCCTAAATGTGTTTCGTTCTAACAAACATATTTATGCGCAACTTATCGATGACATGAGTGGAGTAACTTTAACAAGTGCTTCTACATTAGATAAAGAGTTCGAACTTGAATCTACAACAAATTTAGAAGCTGCACAAAAAGTCGGAGAATTAGTCGCTAAACGTGCGGTTGAAAAAGGTATCTCTTCTGTTGTTTTTGACCGTGGGGGCTACCTATATCACGGACGTATTCAAGCATTAGCAGATGCTGCTCGTGAAAACGGCCTACAATTTTAATAGACAAAGGAGGGACACACAAAATGATACGTCGTATTGATCCAAACAAACTTGAACTAGAAGAACGCGTAGTTACGATTAACCGTGTTGCGAAAGTTGTTAAAGGTGGTCGTCGTTTTCGCTTCTCTGCTCTAGTAGTAGTTGGTGATAAAAACGGTCATGTTGGTTTTGGTACTGGTAAAGCTCAAGAAGTACCTGACGCAATTCGTAAAGCGATTGAAGACGCGAAGAAAAACCTAATCGAAGTTGCAATGGTTGGAACAACTATTCCTCACCAAGTAATTGGACGTTTTGGTGCTGGCGAAATCTTCTTAAAACCTGCTTCAGAAGGTACAGGAGTTATTGCTGGTGGACCAGTACGTGCAGTTCTTGAGTTAGCCGGTGTAGGCGATATCCTTTCTAAATCACTTGGAACAAACACACCAATTAACATGGTTCGTGCAACATTAGATGGTTTAAAACAATTAAAACGTGCTGAAGACGTAGCGAAATTACGTGGAAAATCAGTAGAAGAACTGTTAGGATAAGGAGGGAAATCAAATGGCAAACAAACTATTAGTTACCCTCAGCCGTAGCGTAATTGGTCGTCCTGAAGATCAACGCGCAACAGTTACAGCTTTAGGTTTACGTAAATTAAATCAAACAGTTGAGCACCAAGATAATGCTGCTATTCGTGGTATGATCACAAAAGTTGCTCACCTTGTAACAGTTAAAGAACAATAATGGATTCTTTTCTTTCATAAGGAGGTGCCAATATGAAACTTCATGAACTAAAACCCGCAGAGGGTTCTCGTAGAGAACGTAAACGTCTAGGCCGCGGTACCGCTTCTGGTCAAGGTAAAACTGCAGGTAAAGGACATAAAGGTCAAAATGCTCGTTCCGGCGGAGGTGTCCGCCTAGGTTTTGAGGGTGGTCAAACACCTTTATTCCGTCGTTTGCCTAAACGTGGTTTTACTAACGTAAACCGCAAAGAATATGCCGTTGTAAACCTTGACGCTCTTAACCGCTTCGAAGACGGTACTGAAGTTACTCCAGAACTTCTTATCGAAACAGGTGTTGTTAAGAACGAGAGAGCAGGAATCAAGATTCTTGCAAAAGGTAAGGTAGAGAAAAAACTTACAGTTAAAGCTCACAAATTCTCCTCTACTGCCAAAGAAGCAATTGAAGCTGTAGGCGGAACTGCTGAGGTGATCTAATGTTCCAGACAATCTCCAATTTTATGCGCGTCGGTGATATTAGAAAAAAAGTGTTTTATACACTGTTAATGTTAATAGTATTTCGTTTAGGTACCTTCATTCCTGTACCAAATGTTAATGCTGATATACTCGCAGCACAAGATAAATTAAGTGTGTTCGGTATTCTAAATACCTTTGGTGGTGGGGCGTTGCAAAACTTCTCCATTTTAGCCATGGGTATTATGCCGTACATCACGGCTTCGATTATTATTCAGTTATTGCAAATGGATGTTGTTCCGAAATTCACGGAATGGTCAAAACAGGGTGATGCTGGTCGACGTAAATTAGCTCAATTTACACGTTATTTCACAATTGTACTTGGCTTTATTCAAGCTTTAGGTATGTCTTATGGCTTTAATAGTATGGCAAGTGGTCAGTTAATTAAAAACCCTGGTATTGGTACGTATTTATTAATTGCGGTTGTTTTAACTGCTGGTACTGCGTTCTTATTATGGGTTGGTGAGCAAATTACCGAGAAAGGTGTTGGAAATGGTATTTCCATCATCATCTTTGCTGGTATTGTTGCAAGTATTCCAAGCACGGTTAACCAGATCTATGTTCAACAATTTGAAAATGCCGGTGACCAGTTATTCCTTCGAATTATAACTGTAGTCTTAATTGTACTTGCTGTTATTGCAATTGTTGTTGGAACTATCTTTATTCAACAAGCAATAAGAAAAATTCCAATTCAATATGCAAAACAACGTGCAATTAACGGACGTAATGCTGGTGCGCAACAGTCAACGCATATGCCTTTAAAGGTAAATGCTGCTGGTGTTATCCCAGTAATTTTCGCTGTTTCATTTATTGTAACTCCTAGAACCATTGCATCTTTCTTTCCGACTAATGATGTAACTCTTTGGATTACAAAAGTATTTGATTATTCCCACCCAATTGGGATGACTCTTTATGCTGCTCTAATTATTGCATTTACTTATTTCTATGCTTTCATTCAGGTAAACCCTGAACAAGCTGCAGAAAATTTGCAAAAGCAAAGTGGTTATATACCAGGTATTAGACCAGGTAAGAGTACAAAAGAATATTTGACACGCGTATTGTATCGTTTAACATTTGTTGGTGCACTCTTCCTAGCTGTTATTTCTGTACTTCCTATGTTCTTTATTGAAATAGCGAACCTACCGCAATCAGCACAAATTGGAGGAACTAGCTTATTAATCGTAGTGGGTGTTGCACTTGATACGATGAAACAGCTTGAATCACAATTAGTTAAACGTCATTATAAAGGTTTCATCAAATAATAATGGTTTTGGGGACTTAGGTCTCCTAAACCGATAATTAGCACGAGGGGGGAACACGTGTGAATTTAGTATTAATGGGGCTTCCAGGTGCTGGAAAAGGCACACAAGCTGAACAAATCGTCGAAAAATACGGCATCCCTCATATCTCTACTGGAGATATGTTCCGTGCAGCGATGAAAGAAGGAACGGAACTAGGTATTAAAGCAAAATCCTTTATGGATCAAGGCGAACTTGTACCTGATGAAGTTACGATCGGCATTGTTCGTGAACGGTTAAGTAAGGACGACTGTGAAAAGGGTTTTTTACTTGATGGTTTTCCTAGAACTGTACCTCAAGCAGATGCATTAGAAACACTATTATCTGACTTAGGTAAAAAGATTGATTATGTAATCAATATTAGTGTTGATAAAAGTATATTAATGGAACGTTTGACTGGTCGTCGTATTTGTAAGGACTGTGGTTCAACGTATCATTTAGTCTTTAATCCTCCTGTAAATGAGGGTGTTTGTGACAAATGTGGTGGCGAACTCTATCAAAGAGCTGATGATAATGCTGAGACAGTTCAAAATCGTTTAGACGTAAATATCAAACAGCAAGAACCATTGCTTACTTTTTATGAAACAAAAGGTTATGTCCGTACAATAAATGGACAGCAAGATATTAATCTGGTATTTTCTGATATTAATCATTTGCTCGGGGGCAACGAATGATCATTTGTAAAACCCCGAATGAATTGCAGATCATGCGTGAGGCTGGGCGTATTGTTGCGCTCACACACCTTGAACTAAGGAAACACATTGTACCTGGAGTAACTACCTATGATTTGGATCAACTTGCTGAGTCGTTTATCCTTTCTAAGAATGCTACTCCATCATTTAAAGGCTACAATGGTTTTCGAGGTAGTATCTGTACCAGTGTGAACAATCAACTTGTTCACGGTATACCCGGTGATGTTGTCCTGAGTGAGGGAGACATTATCAGCATCGATATCGGTGCTAAATTTAACGGCTACCATGGAGACTCTGCATGGACTTACGGTGTAGGAAAAATTGATGAGGATTCTCAACGTCTTTTGGACATAACAGAGGAATCACTATATCAAGGTCTCAATGAAGCAAAACCAGGCGAGCGTCTCTCGAACATCTCCCATGCGATTCAGTTGTATGTGGAAGCAAATGGTTTTTCTATTGTACGCGAGTATGTAGGACACGGTGTAGGGCAAGACTTACATGAGGAACCAAATATTCCTCATTACGGTCCACCAAACAATGGTCCGCGTCTGAAGCCTGGCATGGTACTGGCAATTGAACCGATGGTGAATGCCGGAAGCCGATATGTTAAAACATTGGCGGATAATTGGACAGTGGTAACAGTAGATGGAAAACGTTGTGCTCATTTTGAACATACGGTAGCTATCACTGAAACTGGGTATGAAATCCTAACCACACTTTAAATTGGTAGATTTCAATGTTCAATTCGGTCAAAATCCAAAACTGTGCAATTTCTAATTGTTTCTAACGGACGAATGCTAATCAATATGTTATACTTGTAAAGTTGGTTATTTATTGATTACGCTTCTTCTAGGTTCAGAACAGTATGAAGGAATCAGAACGTGCATGTAATGAGAGCTTTTGCTTTGCACAATCAAATAATGAACGCTTATCTGAATAGAGAAGGGAGACGAGTCTAATGGCCAAAGATGATGTAATTGAAATTGAAGGTAAAGTAATAGAAACTTTGCCGAACGCAATGTTTAAAGTAGAATTAGAAAATGGTCATACTGTGCTAGCTCATGTTTCTGGTAAAATCCGAATGCATTTCATTCGAATCCTTCCGGGTGACAAAGTTACTGTTGAGCTTTCTCCATATGACTTAACACGCGGAAGAATTACTTACCGCTTCAAATAATCTGCTTGCACTCCGTACTACCAAGGAGGTTAGGATAATGAAAGTAAGACCATCTGTAAAGCCGATCTGCGAAAAGTGCAAAGTTATCCGTAGACGCGGAAAAGTTATGGTTATCTGTGAAAACCCTAAACATAAACAAAAACAAGGTTAATCTTGAAGGAGGTGCGCTCATTTATGGCACGTATTGCTGGTGTAGATATTCCACGTGAAAAACGTGTAGTAATATCTTTAACTTACATTTATGGTATTGGTAAAAATACTGCACAAAAAGTATTAGCTGAAGCTGGTGTTTCAGAAAGTACTCGAGTGCGTGATCTAACAGAAGACGAATTAAACAAAATCCGTGATATCATCGACAAACTAAAAGTTGAAGGTGACCTTCGCCGTGAAATTTCTCTTAACATTAAGCGTTTAATGGAAATCGGCTGCTACCGCGGATTACGTCATCGTCGTGGTTTACCGGTTCGTGGACAAAATACGAAAAACAACGCTCGTACACGCAAAGGTCCTCGTAAGACTGTAGCGAACAAGAAGAAGTAATCGGCAAAGGAGGTTATTTAAATGGCACGTAAAACTAATACACGTAAACGTCGTGTTAAAAAGAATATTGAATCAGGTATTGCACATATCCGCTCAACATTTAACAACACTATCGTAACAATCACTGATGTTCATGGAAACGCAATTTCATGGTCAAGTGCTGGTGCACTTGGATTTAGAGGTTCACGTAAATCAACTCCATTTGCTGCGCAAATGGCGGCTGAAACTGCAGCTAAAACTTCTATTGAACACGGTATGAAAACTTTAGAAGTTACTGTTAAAGGTCCAGGTGCAGGACGTGAAGCTGCTATCCGTGCTTTACAAGCTGCTGGCCTTGAAGTAACAGCAATTAAAGACGTTACACCTGTTCCTCATAACGGATGCCGTCCACCAAAACGCCGCCGTGTTTAATTTTTCTGTATAGAATTTGTATCCTATGTCTATAATGGGATATGTACTATAATTTCGTTCTTATACAGAAAATTTATTCCAGTTGTTGTGCACAAAGCGGGAACGTAAACATAGGGGAATTTCGGTTAGAATAAACTAATCGGGGTTTCGACGTTTTGAAGGAGGGTTATTTGATGATTGAAATAGAAAAACCAAAAATCGAAACGGTTGAGATCAACGATGATGCCAAGTTTGGTAAGTTCATCGTAGAGCCACTTGAGCGTGGATATGGTACCACTTTGGGTAACTCCTTACGTCGTATCCTATTATCTTCACTCCCAGGTGCCGCTGTTACATCGATTCAGGTCGATGGGGTGCTTCATGAGTTCTCAACAATTGAAGGCGTTGTAGAGGATGTTACATCCATCATTTTAAACATTAAAAAATTAGCGTTGAAAATCTATTCTGATGAAGAGAAGACACTTGAAATTGATGTTCAAGGTGAACGGGTAGTTAAGGCTGGAAATATCACACATGATAGTGATGTTGAAATCTTAAATCCTGACCTTCATATTGCTACACTTTCAGCAAGTGGTCATCTTCGTATGAGATTAACTGCGAAGCGCGGGCGTGGTTATACAGCTGCTGTACAAAATAAGAGAGAAGATCAGCCTATCGGTGTGATTCCTATCGACTCTATTTTTACTCCTGTTTCGCGTGTGTCTTTTCAGGTAG